>JAAFJZ010000027.1 GCA_013298205.1 Cytophagales bacterium | reverse complement strand
AAAAACTAGCTGAACTTGAAAAAGATGGAAAACTGGGCTATTCGGGACTAAAAAAATGTATTGTAATTAGTTTGATGGATTTCAATTTTTTTAGTGATGAAAAATTTCACAGATTTTTTACCCTTAAAGATGGAGAAACGAATGAACAGCACAAGGATTTAGATTACCTTGATTTGTATTTCATAGAGCTCAAAAAGTATAAAGGGGAATTACAAAACATAAACAGCACCTTGGAAAGATGGATAACTTTTTTGAATACCGCACATAGATATGACAATAAAACTTTACCCAAAGAGTTGGCTGATATTAAGGAAATACGCAAGGCAAGCCAGAAGTTGGAAGCAATGTATTTAGATAAAGAAGAAAAAGGCTACTATGAATCACAACAAAAGTTTTTGCTTGACCAAAATACATATATTTATGAAACTTTGCAAAAAGAATTAAAAAAAGAGATTGAAAAAGCTGTAGAACAATCAGAGTTTAGTAGCAAGATTGAGTTTGCAAAAAACTTAATAATTTTGAAATCTGAAAATGATTTTATTTTAAAAGCAACAGGTTTAACAAGTGAACAAATAGAACAATTGCGCAACGAAATAAGTTAAAATAGGCACATTCAATTGTCATATTCCGACCACCCAAATGCAAAGCTTCAAGCGTGTTTTCGTAATGCTCACTAATTATGTTTTTGAAGAACTGCCTTTATTCCGAAGTCTAATCTTGCAATTCTATCTCAGAAATACGATTGAAAAGATTAGTGTTATTTGTAACCATTGTCAGCTTTCATTTTATAGGACTTTACTTCCAAATTAAACTTGCCTTTCATTTAAAAAGGGCAATGTTTGCATCTAATAAATACTTTTTCAAAACGATTCAATTTACCTGTTGAGCACTTTGCTACTACGGATTTCATCAATAATTTCTTCGGCAACTTTTTTACGATTCAAAAGCACCAAAAGTCTTTTAAATGACGATTTTTTATTCGATAAGTCTGTTTTAACCATAGAAATCGGACAAGGCTAAATTGGTCAAGTTGAGTAATGATAGGTCGTAGTTGCCGCTAATGCTAAAACTTCTACAAGATATAAAAACAAATAAAAAGTCAGCATTTAGGCTGACTTTTTATTTGTTTTTGTCATACTATATTCTTACATTTGCATCAGTTTAGTCAAATTATATCTTTACTATTATGGGTAAAAAGTCGTTACAAATACAGCAACTCAATAGCAAAATGTTGGCTTACAGTAGCTTACAAAAAGTTGCTGCCCCACCAACAGGGTGGATAAAAGCAATCCGTACCGCTACAGGAATGAGTATGCAACAATTAGGAAAACGATTAACCATTACTAAGCAAAGTGTTCAGGATATTGAACGCAGAGAAAAAGATGGCTCAATAACTGTAAAAGCACTTAGAGAAACGGCTAAGGCTTTGGATATGCACTTGGTGTATGGCTTTGTGCCTATGGATGGCAGCTTAGATGACCTAATAGACCGCAAAGCAAGAGAACTTGCTATACAAATAGTATTGCGTACCCATAACACTATGAAGCTTGAAAACCAAGAGAATACTAAGCAACGCATCGAAAAAGCAATACAGGAAAGGACAACTGCCATTAAAAACGAAATTCCTAAAACATTATGGGATTAGATTTAGACTGCATAGACGGGCAAACACCACTAGATGAAGACGAAAAAGAAGGGCTACTTATTCCAACAATCGCCTCACGTGGCGAATTAGATGAATTTGAACAGCAAAATATAGAACAAGCTGTATTATGGTCACTCAATCGTTCTTTCAAAATTGAAATTGTGTTTACTGAAGAATTTTTAAAAGCGTTGCATAAGCGTATGTACGGAAATGTGTGGGGCTGGGCAGGTAAGTTTCGCAAAACAAATAAAAATATTGGTGTGGATAAATGGCAGATTTCAATTGAGTTAAGAATATTATTAGACGATGTAAAATTTTGGCATGCAAACAATACTTTCAGCCCCGATGAATGTGTCATACGATTTAAACATCGATTGGTGAGCATACATTGTTTTTCAAATGGAAACGGCAGACATAGCCGCCTGATTGCTGATATTATAATTGAGAAAATTTACAAGCTTTCACATTACAGTTGGGGTGCTACCAATTCAATAAAACAAAGCGACCAACGAACTACTTACTTAAATGCAATTAGAGCTGCTGATAATGGAGATATTCAACCATTAGTAAAATTTGCAAGGTCTTAATTTAATAGAGAAATAAAATTCAATAGTAATCTGTAAACTTCTTTAGGGCGTTACTGTTCCAATAGTAAGATAATTATAGTACTCAACTTCATATTATATTGTTTTTTAAAATGACTGCTGTCTTTTTTTGGCGATTGGCAAATAAGTGAATTTTTGCAACTCATTATATATGCGAATAATGCATTTTAAGAAACTCTCCAATATGAGGATAAGCCGATTCATCTAAAGTAGATAAGATTCTATACTTTTCAATCAAAAGCCCGAGGTTCATCCCATTTTTTGTCAAGCCATAAAAACCGATAATCACCAATTCCTCAGACGAAAGTTGGGCTTGTAATATTTGAATAGCCTCACGTTTTTTCTCAATATTATTTTTTATAGAATGCTCATTATCAATAGTATGTACGATAAGTTGTAGGTTTCTAAAGTAGTGATTTAATTGAAATTGATAGTTTAGGTAAATCACTTTGCAGAAATGAGTATTAAAGTTGTCATCATGATTTTGGATTTCTAGCTCCATTTGGCATACAAATTTTTCAATAAAAACCCTTGATTCACAGCTACCTAAGCTCCAATTTTGACCTGAAACTGGCTTTTGTTCATATCGAATATTATGTACCACTCTTTCATGTAGCTCAATAAGATGAAAAAATTTAGAATCAAAATTTTGGATATTCATTAAATTTTTTTGCCCCTCTAGTTCATCAGCCGTTCTTTTAAGTTCTTCTTTTTGAAGACTTAATTCCAAACGTTGAAGTTTTATTTGTTCATTTTGTTGAAAAATACTGTAAGTTATAACTGAAAAAGCCAGACCTGAAAAGAGAGCATTTACAGCTCCAAACATATCTCCAAATGTGCCATATTTACCCAAAACATCTTTATCTAAATCACCTGTAATAAAGGTTACTATAAAAAAATTTGAACTCCAAAGTATTAAGGTTATAAAAATACTATATGCAAGAATTTTAATTTTTAAATTGGATTTACTGATTAAAGAAGTGTTCATTTTTATTTTTTAAAATTGAATCTATTATTAAATTTCTAATTGTTGTTTACAAATTCGAAAAAAATTATATAATATTTTAGGTTAATATTATTTTATTAAAAATGAATAACAATTCTAAAATTGAGAAACTTCTTTAAAATAGTATTCATTTGTTTTTTGGCCCGATTGTATTACCAGCTTACCGTCCTTTTTGATGTCAATTATTTTACCAACAAATTCTCCATTTTTATCAAAAAATGATTTTTCTGTATTGAAATCTAATAACGAATTCAGATATTTTGCTTTATTATTTTCAAAATAAAAACGGTTTACATTTAAAATTTTAAGTTCATTAGATATTTTGTTTGATATAAGTTCCAGTAAATCAGTTCTATTTGTTTCTGATTTCAATATTTGAAAAATTGAGCAAGCATTAGGGTTTTTAAAATTTAACTGATTTACATTAAGCCCAATACCTAAAATAGAAAATACAACCTCTTTGCCTCTAATTTTATTTTCAATTAACATTCCAGCTATTTTCTTTTGGTTTACATAAATATCGTTTGGCCATTTTATTTTCACATTTGTTTTCAAAATATTTTCTAAAGTTTCTTTTAAAACCATAGAAACAGATATGTTCAGACAAAAAATTAAATCAATCTCTATTTTTGTTTCAAAAATTAAAGAAAAAAGCAAGTTATTGGCTTTATTAGATTCCCAAACTGCATTAACCTGACCTCTTCCTTTGCTTTGGTAATCAGAATGTATACAAGTTTCTGATTTCACTTGATTTTGTTCCAAAAGGTTTTTAGCATAATCATTTGTCGATTCACATTCACTCAAATAAATGTATTCCATAAATTTTTGATGTTTTTGCGTTTTTCATTTTTCAAACATTTTAAAAAGTCGCAGAAACCAGTTAAAATATTTGGGTAGGTTTTTGGGTCTTCAAAACTAAATTCGTTAACTTTTTTTACAAGCGTAGCTTTTTTTTGTTTTTTGCTTCAAGTCTATGACCCTTCTTAAGTGTGTTTTTTTGGCACTATTCATTATAAAGAGCTTCTTAGTTCAAATCCAAAAAAGGATTAACTTCATCTCTAAGTTTTTCAATAGGGATTTGTTCTTGAATTCCCATTACTATTTTTTTAACTAAAATATTCACAACAGCTCTTCTAAAGCCAAATTTGCAAGCGATTTCACAAATAAATTCCATTTCGGTATCTTCAATTGTTCCATCAGCAAGCATCATTTCTACCATTTCATATAAAAGGTGAAATTTTTCAGTATCGCTTTCAGGCAAAGTATTAGTTGGATATTCTTTTAATTCAGAAATCAAATCTTCAATATCTTTCATTTGAAAACCCCATTTTTTTGAAAATATAGTAAGAAGCTTTTTTTCTTCATCATCGATTACCCCATCTGCAAATGCGATTTTAATCAGATTTTTGAAGTGTGATTTTATTTTCTTGTCTTTTTTGCTTTCAAAAAATTCGAATAGGCTCATAATTTAATCTGTGAAGTAAGTTTGAATGAAAATGAATTATTATTTTGGAAAAACAGTCTCTAATATAAGGCTATTTTTTGTATTTTCTCATAAAAAACGCAAAAAAATAGGAAAATTAGAGTCAATTTCTTAAATTAGTTCAAATTCGGGATTCCAAAAATGCTTTTCTAGGTCTTTTACTTGATTATTTTGTATAATAATTCCTTCTTTTTCAAGTCTAATTTGCATTTCATTTGGAGCACCAAAATGATGCTTTCCACTTAAAATGCCTGCTTTATTTAGCACTCTATGTGCGGGTATTACGGGGTCAAGGTGTGAAGCATTCATTGCCCACCCCACCATTCTAGCTGCAGATTTTACACCTAAATATTGGGCAATTGCTCCATAACTTGTAACTCTACCTTCTGGAATTAATTTGGCAACTTCATATACTTTTTCAAAGAAGTTTGGGGGATTTGACATAAAATAGTTGTTTTTTAAATTTTTTAAAAATTTTTCAACTTATAATATGGTTTTACATATTCTTTTTCGAAACTTTTATTTTCGATTTCTATAAATTTTCCTTGTGGATTGATTCGATAAATAATGTTTGATTCAGTTCCTACCTCATTTCTAGTTTTGCCTTTTTCTTTAATATTATAATAACTTTGTTTAATCACATTAAATGTAGAATCATTTAGAAAATATGATGCTGAAAATTCTTTTCCTAAGTCAATCTTAAGTTTTTTATACATAATTTCAGTGAAATTTGGAGTACACCCGCCTCTATAATATAAGTTTTTTGAATCTATAGTTTTGAATGTTGAGTCAATTGAAGGTAAAATCAACTAATATATTCAACTCCAGTTTAGCAATTATTTAAAAAAACTTTTTTGCTCTGTATTTCTAAATCAAAAATAATAAAGTTTTTGATTTGCTTCTATAAATAAGACTTCTTTTAATAAATTCAAACTGTAAACAACTGATAATCTAATATTTAATTCTCTATTTTGGGTTAAAGTAAGTTTTTTTGTATGTGTTTTTCCTTTAAAATAACAAGCTATCCAAACTGTTCCAACTGGTTTATCAATCGTTCCTCCATCTGGACCTGCAATTCCGCTTGTAGCAAGTGACAAATCTGTTTTAAAAATTTTTGCTGTATTAATCGCCATTTCCAAAACAGTTTCTTCACTTACAGCTCCATATTTGAGGATTGTATCTTTATTTATATTTATAATATTTTGTTTTATTTCATTAGAATAAGCGACAAAAGAACCCATAAAGTATGCAGAACTACCTGCTATATTTGTAAAAGCACTAGATAATGCTCCTCCAGTACAACTTTCTGAAATTGATATATTTAATTTATTATTTACTAGAGCTTTTGCTATACTTTCTTCAATCGTAATGTTTTGTAATGAAAAAATATACTTTTCTATATAAGGAATTAAGGATGAAATTTGTTTTTTGAGTTCTAGTTTTAAAAGTTCAATGTCATTTCCATTTGCAGAAAGTCTTAATTTTACAATCCCTGGGGAAGGTAAATAAGCAAGTCGAATAAATTTGGGTAAATTATTTTCCCACTCCGAAATCAAATCAGCTAAAAATGATTCGCCAATTCCAATTGTCATCACAAACTGATGAATAATGTTTAACAAATCAAATTCTGATTTTAATTTAGGTATTATTTTTGTCGAAAAAATATGTTTCATTTCATATGGTACGCCTGGCATACAAACAAAAATTGTGTTTTTATCTTGTATCCACATTCCAGGTGCGGTTCCCATTTCGTTAAATAGTACTTGAGAATTTTCTAAAACATCAGCTTGGGCTTGGTTTATAAGTGTAAATTCTTTCCCTCTTTTTTCAAAAAAATCTTTTACATGTTTTAGTACTATTTCATTTCGTTTTAAACCCGTTTTGAAATAATCACAAAGAACATTTTTTGTAATATCATCTTTTGTTGGCCCCAAACCACCCGTTATAATCACAAAATCACTATTTTTTTTACAATAATCTAAACCTTTAATGATTTCTTCAAATTTATCTCCCACAGAAAGTTTAGTAGTAA
This sequence comes from Cytophagales bacterium, assembly GCA_013298205.1. Taxonomy (GTDB): domain Bacteria; phylum Bacteroidota; class Bacteroidia; order Cytophagales; family UBA9547; genus JAAFJZ01. Next base: position 5,975 of record JAAFJZ010000027.1, on the reverse strand, counting down.
GTAATATGCCTAAAACGGATAACTCTTGTCCTATCCATTGGGAATTTGTATCAGTTATTTGACCATATAGTATTTCATCTCCTATGGTTAATATTGATGCGGTTGTTATTTTTAATTTCATTTTAGTAGTTTAAAAATACTTGATAAGTCAAAATTAAGTTTTTGTAATATGTTCTGCAAAAAACAGTTTAAATGTTTTTTTCTTAAGATTTTAAAACCAAAGTGATTCAGTTTTAAAAAGCATTGTAAATTACGAATTTAATTTCAATCACGTTTATATATATGGTAAATCAATATTTATAAGATTTTTCTCATTTTACGCTTCAAATTAAAAGTATTTTAAATTAAAAACACTTTTTTTATATTCTTAAACTTTTATTGTCTTGAATTAAATTTTATTCTTCGAAATTTAATTTGATTCAATCAATTTTGCATTAATTATTAAAAATGAGTTATTTTTGGGTTATAAATAAATTTTAATGTTGTAATAATAAATGAAAAACCTCTTTTACACTAAACCCGTTTCTCAGCTGCATGAAGATAGTACCAAAAGTGGTTTAAAGAGAAGTTTATCTCGCCTTAATTTGGTGAGTATAGGTATAGGAGGGATAATCGGAGCTGGTATTTTTGTACTAAGTGGTCAGGCTGCAGCCGAATATGCAGGACCAGCTATTTTAATATCCTTTCTCATTTCAGGTTTTGCATGTGCGATGGCAGGTTTATGTTATGCAGAATTTGCTTCTATGATTCCTCTTGCTGGAAGCGCATATACCTATGCATACGCTACAATGGGTGAACTTGTAGCTTGGGTAATCGGTTGGGACTTAATTTTAGAATACTTATTTGCTGCCTCTACAGTAGCTGTAGGTTGGGCAAGTTATGTAATTAGTTTTTTGAAAGATATTGGCATCATTTTACCTCCAGAATATACAACTGCAATGGGAACCAAAATGATTTTTGTTCCTCAATCTGGTTGGCAAGCATATAGTGAAGGGCTAGCAACTACTTTGGCTGCAAATAATATCGACATAAATACTTTGCAAGCATGTATTGGAGTAATAAATGTTCCTGCAATGTTCATAGTGGCCGTTTCAACTATAATTTTAATAATTGGAATTAAAGAATCAGCTAATTTTAATAATTTAATGGTCGCTTTGAAGCTAATAGTGATTGTAGCTTTTATTGGCATAGGTTATTTTTATATCAATACCGACAATTGGCATCCTTTTATTCCAGAAAACACGGGCAAAACGGGTCAGTTTGGCTGGAGTGGTATTTTGAGAGGGGCTGGAGTAATTTTCTTTGCTTACATTGGTTTTGATAGCGTTTCAGCTGCTGCACAAGAGTCTAAAAATCCTCAAAAAGATATGCCAATCGGGATTATGGGTTCACTTGGCGTTTCTACTTTATTGTATATAGCGATGGCTTTGGTTTTAACTGGTATTGTAAATTACAAAGAACTAGGCGTATCTGATCCTGTAGCTTTGGCGGTAGATAAAATGGGAACTGATATGATTTGGCTAAGGTATATAATTAAAATAGCTGCCATTGCTGGATTAAGTTCTGTGGTTTTAGTTATGTTGCTAGGGCAACCTCGTATCTTTTTTTCTATGGCTCAAGATGGATTGTTACCCAGTTTTTTTAAAACCATACATCCTAAATTCAAAACTCCTTACATAAGTACAATTATTACAGGCGTTTTTGCAATGGTAATAGCAGGTTTGTTGCCTATTAATTTACTTGGTGAATTGGTATCAATAGGAACGTTATTGGCGTTTGTAATCGTTTGTATTGGAATTATAGTTTTAAGAAAAACCAAACCTGATATAGAAAGACCTTTTCGCACGCCTTTTGTGCCACTTGTACCTATTCTAGGAGCAGTAGCTTGCCTTTTTCAAATGGTATTTTTACCTGGGGACACATGGTTAAGGCTAATCATTTGGCTTGCTATAGGGATGTTGATTTATTTCTTTTATTCAAAAAATAACGCTGAAAAGCTTAGAAATCTTAAATAAAATCAAGTTTATTTATTTATAAGATTGTTTGTAGCATTCATCAATAATTTTATTATAATTTTGTGATAAAATTACTGATGAATCAAATCCAAAAGTCTTTATTTATTTTTTTTCTTTTATTTATCGTTTGGGCAACAAATTTATTTGGTCAAGCTGAAACAGACTTTTTATCATATAAACGCCAACTTACAATAGGAATTCAACTAAATACAGTTGGAGATTTGCCAGGAGGATTCAATTTGAAATACTCTTGGAGAAATACCTATAAAATGTACCATACATTGAGTTTGGATATTATGAATATCAGGAATCCTAAAGAATTTAGAGTTCCAACTGATTCTATTCGAAGCAATACCTATATTACAGGAAAACGAAATTATCTTTATTCTGTAAGACTAATGTACGGTCCTGAGTTCATACTTTTTAGAAGTCATAAAGAAGAAGGAATTCAATTAAGTTTACTTTTAGCAGGGGGCCCAAGTTTTGGACTTTTAAAACCCTATTATGTCCTTACGGGCTCTCATTATACAACTGCAAAATATACTAACGCACCTTCTACTATTGGGTCTCAAAAAATATATGTGGAGGGCAGTTTTACTGATTTCTGGTCTAAAACCCAGTTAATATTGGGTGTGTCTGCAAAAGCTTCTTTGTTATTTGAAATTGGAGTATTTGATAATCTAGTAACAGGTTTAGAACTTGGCACACATCTTGAATACTTTTCTAGCAGGCCCATTATAGGTATGGATGCCAATTCCAATAACCAAGGATTTGCTTCAGTCTTTGCTACTTTATATTTAGGCTTTAAATCATCAGATGCCTTTGATGAGAAAGATAAAGAATAATACAATAAGTTTATATAATACAAATTAAATATAGGTTCATTAAAAATTTAAAATGATAGAATTACCTAGTACTACAGCTGATACAATTTTAAAAAGAAATAAACCCAATTGGTTAAGAGTAAAACTGCCCATAGGACCTATTTATGCCAAAGTAAGAGAAATTGTTGATACCCATAAGCTCCATACCATTTGCGAAAGCGGGAATTGCCCAAATATGGGCGAATGTTGGGGAGAAGGCACAGCAACATTTATGATTTTAGGAAACATATGTACCCGAGGTTGTGGATTTTGTGCTGTAGCTACTGGAAGACCTAATGAATATGATACAGATGAACCTAAACGTGTAGCAAATGCTGTGAAACTTATGGGTGTAAAACATGCTGTTATTACATCAGTAAATAGAGATGAGCTTAAAGATAGAGGTGCTGAAATCTGGTTCCAAACCGTTACTGAAGTAAAAAATGAATGTCCTGAAACAACAATAGAAACTTTAATTCCTGATGTAAAAGCAAATTGGGATGCGCTAATTAGGATGATTACGCCAGGTCAAGAGGTCGTTTCTCATAACATGGAAACTGTAAAAAGTTTATATAAAGAAGTAAGACCACAAGCCAAATATGAAAGAAGTTTGGAACAAATCAAACGTACAAAAGAATTTGGGAAACGTACAAAATCAGGAATTATGTTGGGTTTGGGAGAAACACAAGATGAAGTATTTGAGGCAATGGAAGATTTAGTAAACAATGGTTTAGATATTTTGACTTTAGGTCAATATCTACAACCTACAAAATTGCACTTACCTGTGAAAGAATATATTCACCCTGATTTGTTTGCCCTTTACAAAGAAGAAGGCTTAAAAAAAGGTTTGAAATATGTAGAATCAGGACCATTGGTTCGTTCATCATATCATTCCGAACGACATGTAAATGTGTAACGTATAAAGTTATATAAAACGGAGACTAGATTTTTTTTCACATTTGATCATAATAAAATAAATGAAAAACATAACATATTTGATAGTAGGAACACTTTTTGGAATAATTTTTGTTAAAGCAGAAATTATAAGTTGGTTTAGAATTCAAGAAATGTTTCACTTGCAATCTTTTTTTATGTATGGAGTGATTGGTACTGCAGTTATAGTCGGTATGATTTCTTTGCAATTAATTAAGTATTTCAAAATCAAAACTTTAGAAGGAGAGTCAATTACTATTGAAAATAAAAAGTTTCACAAAGGTCAAATTATTGGTGGTTTAATTTTTGGAATCGGGTGGGCAATAACAGGAGCTTGTCCTGGTCCTCTTTTTGCTCAAATGGGTTATGGTTTTGGAGTAATAACCATAACATTTTTAAGTGCATTAGCTGGTACATTTGTGTATGGAGTTCTTAGAGAAAAATTGCCTCACTAATTTTAAAGTTTAATTTAAAAGTGATTTTATGAAAATTGAACAAATTTATACCGGATGCTTGGCTCAAGGAGCATACTATATTACTTCTAATGGAGAAGCTGCAATCATAGACCCTTTACGAGAAATCGAACCTTACACAAAACGTTTAGAAAGAGACAAGGTGACACTTTCTTATATTTTTGAAACTCATTTTCATGCAGATTTTGTAAGCGGACATTTGGATTTAAGTAAAAAAACTTCTGCACCCATAGTTTTTGGACCTAATGCCAATCCGTCATTTGAATGCATATTAGCTACTGACAACCAAGAATTTAGAATTGGAAATATCACTCTTAAAGTTATTCATACCCCAGGGCATACTTTGGAAAGTACCTGTTATTTATTAAAAGATGAAACGGGTAAAGAAGTAGCTTTATTTAGTGGAGATACTTTGTTTTTAGGAGATGTAGGAAGACCCGACTTAGCTCAAAAATCGGCTACTATGAGACAAGAAGAGCTTGCTGGAATGCTTTACGATAGTATTTATTTCAAAATTTTACCCTTAGCAAATGAAATTATAATTTATCCAGCACATGGAGCAGGAAGTGCTTGTGGCAAAAATATGATGAAAGAAACAGTTGATTCTTTAGGCAACCAAAAGAAAATGAATTACGCACTCAATCAATCAAGCAAAGAAAACTTTATTCATGCAGTTTTAGATGGGCTTTTACCTCCACCTTCTTATTTTAAAATGAATGTTGCAATGAATAAGAAAGGTTATGAAAGTTTTGAAAACGTTTTTAATAATGGAATGGAAGCTTTAAGCGCAGAAGAATTTGAACACATAGTAGAAAAATCAGGTGCTTTGGTGCTAGATACAAGAAATGCTTCTGAATTTACAAAAAATCATATACCCCAATCAATTAACATTGGAATTAACGGGGATTTTGCTCCTTGGGTGGGTGCACTTATTTCTAATACAAAACAATCAATTATTTTGGTAACTGAATTAGGTAAAGAAGAGGAATCGGTTACACGTTTAGCAAGAGTGGGTTTTGATAATCAAATTGGACACTTGAAAGGCGGAATCCAAACTTGGATTGATAAAGGAAATGAAATAGATTTTGTAAATAGAATTTCGGCATTACAGTTTGCAGATGAATTTCAAATAGGAAAAAGCAAAATAATAGATGTTCGTAAAGTAAGTGAATATGCAAACGAACATATAGATTATTCCTCGAACAAACCTTTGGCTAATATCAATGATTGGGTAAATGAAATAAATAATGAAGAGCATTTTTACCTTCATTGTGCTGGAGGGTATCGTAGCATGATGGCTGCAAGCATATTACAAGCGCGTGGATTTAGAAATTTTACTGAAATAGAGGGTGGTTTTGCTGCAATTTCTAAAACAAATATTCCAAAATCAGACCTCATTTGCCAGAATAAAGTAGGCATCTAATTTTTTATTTTTTATTGTAGCAATCTACATTTTGATTTGATACTTTACTTTTATAGAAAATATTTTAAAATGCTAAAGATTTGATAGTTATATATTTAAATCACCTCTGAAAACTAAATCTAAATTTCAAATTGAAATTTTTGGCTCTTCGCTAAAAATTGTGGAAAGTTAAAAATGTTTAATTTTGTGGATGGAAAATTCGTTGAGCACATCAGTATTAGAAGAGCTATTTGAAATAACATCACCTTGGCTTATAGATTCAATAAAA
>JAAFJZ010000269.1:3637-4329 GCA_013298205.1 Cytophagales bacterium | reverse complement strand
ACGCAAACACCCGACAAACTACGTCTAAAAGCCGTAAACCAAGCCGAAGAGCAAGTAAATAGCTTAGAAAAACAAATAAGTGATATTGAAAAGCAAATGCAACAACCGGCAGTTTATAACGACCAAATGCAAATAAAAATACTCAAAAAAGAACTGCAAAACCTGCAAATTCAGCTTTCAATTGCGGTAGAACAATGGGAAAAAGTAATGGATTAATAGCAAAATTAATTGTATTTTTTTTGAGTATAGTTTAGAAAAAGCGAATTGACTTAAAAGCCATCTTGACAGAAATTGCCAACCAAACAACACCTCAAGATGGAAATTAAGTAGTAATTCGTAAATAAACAGTGTTATAATCTTGGTAAATTATGGTTTTAAAATGCGTTTAAAGCAGTATTAAAGCCTTTTAAAATATGATTATTTGGCTCAAATTACTTGTTTTTTATAACAGTGTTTAATTTTATTCAACTACTTAATAAAATCATTCACGAAAATTGTGTTGGAAAACGCAAAGAAATCGATTTCAACAAAGTTGGACTTGGTCTATATTTGACTCACCATATTTTATCCAAAGAAAGCATTTGTTGAGCAATAAAGGCAATTCTGAAACATATCAATTTGACGATGCATACAATTTTATTGATGAGTATTTAGCTGTAATAGAAAATATTTTAGAATTATAATGCTCCCTC
>JAAFJZ010000269.1:0-3627 GCA_013298205.1 Cytophagales bacterium | reverse complement strand
AAATCAGAAAAATACTTTTTTTAGTTAGCAAAAGGGCATACTGATATCATAATCATTTTTATAATCATAATTGCTTGTGAAAATGTTACTATTTAAGCATTGTAAGCAACAGTATTTTATGTGTTTTACCGAATATTTTAAATTATACAAAATAAAGATTTATGAAATATTGTAACGTTAGATAGTATAGCAAACAAACACTACCTGAGATAACCAAACATGTAAGTATGGAATATTTTTTTTAATCACAATTAAACTTTTTATATTTTGCAGCCTCTAAAAGAATAAATTTAACCCTTAATTATTTTTAGTATGAAAAAGTTAATGAATTATGTAGCTGTTATGGTTTTATGTGCCAGTATCGGTGTGGTGAGTGCGGTTGGGCAAACAGGCTTTGGCAAAAATAATGGCCAAAAACTAAATCCGGAGCAGCGTGCAGTTCAGATAAGTAATCACCTAACCAAGAAACTAGGTTTGGATGCAGCTCAATCAGAGCGTGTTAGGGTTATTAATCTATCAAGATTGCAAGCAGTCGAAACGCTTAGAGCATCTTCAGAACCTAAGCCCGACAAGCGTGCTAAAATACAAGCTCTCCAACAAAGCTATGAAACGGATATGAAAAGCATACTTAGTCCGGCTCAGTATATAAGTTTTGAAAAAATGAAAGAAGATAGAATGGCCAAACGCAAGAATAAAGTTAAGTCGGCTCAGCTAAAAGCCAATGATGTAGCTGATGATGATACAGAATAATGGTTTGAACTGAATGAAATAAAAAAACCTTTTTCTGATTCAGAAAAAGGTTTTTTATTGGTTGTATTTATAAAAAATACAAAAATGGGTCGCTTAGTGAGCAGCTGGGGCAGCATGGTCTGCAGGAGCAGCAGCAGCAGCAGTAGTGTCATGAGGAGCAGCAGCACCAGTAGTATCTACAGTAGCTGGAGTAGTTTCTACAGTTGTAGTAGAATCAGCAGTAGAAGTAGTGGTAGTAGTAGAATCAGTTTTTTTAGCGCAAGAAGCAACTGAAAAACCCAAAGCAAGAACGAATGCGAATTTTACGAAAGTTTTCATAAATGAAATTGTGTTGTGGTAAAGATGAAATTATTAAATTTAACCTTAATGCACAACTAATAGATAAGTAACCCTACAAACTTTATTTTTTTTAATATTTACTTTCAGCGTAACTATCCGGCGTCAAATACTATTTTACGAATTATACCCAAACAAAAAAGGTTCGCAAAAAATACAGCTTTTAATTATTTGATTATCAACCAATTATGTAAAAAAATGCAGTCTAAATGATAACGAGTATAACATACATAGGGCATTCATTGGTATCTAGCTTCTTTATTTTTTATTTTAAGGTTTTTAATTTTTGTTAAATAAAACGAGCTATTTCGGTTCTTTGACAGTTTTTGTGGGTATAGCAAAATATAGCTAAGACGATCCATTTTACGTTTTCAAAATGACTCATTCTCAAAGCGGGTCTAAGCACACTTAGTAATGCGTTTATTTGGTGTTTCTGTTATATTAGAAAAGTATTTTTCGTGATAGTTGACTACATATTGTTTTTTATATTGTGACATTTTTAACTATACATAGCAAAGAGTTTCTCTAAAACAAATCAGAAAGCTATTTTTTAAAAACTTAGATTCGCTGCACTTTAATAGTAAAGTTAGACTTACCAAGTTTTTAAAACTTGGTAAGTCTGCCCGCTTAAACGCGCCTTTTTCTATAGTCAATAATAGAAATAAATGACAACTCCACAAAAATTGTCAAAGAACCAAATAATAAAAATAAAACATAAGAAAACCAGTATAACATAAGGGTAGTGTTCAACAAGTAATGCTCAATTAAACAAATAGTTTTGATTTTGCATACTCAATACCCTTTTTAGATTTAAAGCATTACATCTTTAACATTAGCCGATTTGAAATGTGTTAGAAATTAAATCTATTTCAAACTCGTATCCTTCATCACAAGCGAGCATAATCAACTCGATTACCTTTAAATTTTGGTCTTCTAAAGATTTTGCCATTCCCGTTGCAAAAGCACAGCCTTCACTATGGGATATAAAATATATATCCTTATTTTTCAGATATGCTTTATTGTTATTAGAATAGTTTGTGCCATATTCATATCCCTTATTTTTTCTTTCCTGACCGCTTGAATCGAATCCTAATTCTGAACTAGCATCCACATATTTTACATCATCTTCTACACTAATTTTATAGTGTTTCCGTGCATTTGCTTCAATTGTTTTATCAAAATAATTCCAATATTCTTTATCTGATTTACTAGGGCCAGGAAGTAGCTTACTAAAATGTCCATTAACGAAAAAAAGAACACTATTGCTATTTTCTAATTCTTCGTCTTTGATACCCAATAAATCATCCGTATCAGTTATCTGATTAGTTTTCGTAACCTCATCCGTCTCAGTTACTTTTTTCCATTCATTTCTCCAATAATCTAAACTGCTCATATATATTTGTATGGGTTTGATGATAATTAGTTGAACTATTTTTATGTACAGACAAAACCAGTTTGTCTATACATAAAACATAATTTTAAGAAATTATTTGCGTTTGAGGCACATCACAACAAGTACCGAATACTTTTTTTTGTTGTTTATGGACAAGTAATATCATATAATTTATAGCGTAACTTTTAGTTTTAAGATACAACTATCACAATTAATAGGTATTATTTTGTAAATAATAATTGAAGAATACCAATCATGTAATAATTTTATTTTTTCTGCTTTTTTTGTAAGAGGAAATTCATATAAATTTTTCCCATCTGAATATATAAAATTGAACTTATTATTAAATTCTTTTTCAAAATCTATTCTTAAAATACATACCTTTGTACTATTCGTTTTTAGAGAATCAGTAAGTGGCAAACCTTTTAAGAAATATTCTTTTGAAATACCACTATTATAACAAGAATTATAAAATGGTAATAATAAGGCGTAGAATAAATTAGTATATACTATTCGCATTCCCATTTTTGTGAATTTGTGTTTCAATCATAAATGAGATTTTAGCTCTTCTAATATTAGCTCTCAAAATTGGATTTCCATTAGATTTTACTAATTTTTCATTTTCTATGATAATTAAATCTCCGTCAGCCATCCTTTTTTTGATTATCAATATTAAATCTAATAATATAGAATCTGGATTAGAATTTCCAATCTCTATTCCTACATCATTATTGTGAATATCCATATACAAATCTGTTCTAACTTCATTTAAAGGTGTGGAATATTCATGAGCATCAGACCATTTCCTTGTAAAACTTTCTCCAACTTTTTGAGTATTTAACGCTTGCCATAGTGCATGCCTGAAGGCATCACTTAAATCTCCTTTCGCATTAAAGCCAAATTCTTTAATTGTTTCAGAAATTGCAATGTCTGCATTATTTCGTACATCTAATATTTTATACCAATCTATATGCCATAAAATTATATTTTTTTCTTCAGCATTAAGTTCATCCCAGTTTTTTTTGCCAAATTTCCACCATTCAGGTGGAAATTCTAAATTCTCTTTTACATTATTTTCGTTTTCTATACCCAAGGCCTCATCTATGTTAGTTACCTCATCCGTCTCAGTTACTTTTTTCCATTCATTT
>JAAFJZ010000268.1 GCA_013298205.1 Cytophagales bacterium | reverse complement strand
GCGCCTGTAGCAGTAAGTGAATAAAAATTAGTGGAGTTTACATTGATAGAATTCGCCACACTCGCATTTGACCAAAGGTAGCTTGTGCCTACTGGCAATGTCGTAGATAAAAGTTGTGAAGAGCCTTGACAAATATTTTTATCTGCACCTAAGGTAAATTCAGGAATCGGTTTTACAATTAATTTCAAGGTATCTTCTCCTATACATTGAAAAGAATTAATCACTGTAACTCTATAAGAGCCTGATTGCGAAGCTGAAATCGTCCTGCTAGATGAATTGTTTGACCAAGAATAAATAGAGCCAAAATTTTGGGCATCCAAAACTATAGATTGACGAGCGCAAATGCTGGTGTCTTTACCCAAATTCACTATAGGCTTAGGATTAATCGTAACTTCAATCGTATCTCGATTGATACAGTTTTGTGGATTGGTAATCTGTACAATATAAGTTCCTGTATTTTGAACTGTAATTTGGCGAGTTAAAGCATTATTAGACCATAAATAGCTTGAGCCGATATTGGCAGCATCCACTAAAACTGCGTTACAAGAAACAAGGTCATTGCCTAAATTTTGGGTTGGGGAACTGGATACATTTACGACTACATCGTCAGAAGCTGTGCAGCCATTTGCTCCTGTAACCGTAACGATATAAGTTCCGCTAGAATTTGCACTTAGACTTTGGGTAGTAGAGCCATCAGACCATAAAAACATACTTCCTAAATTCCCTGCATTCAGATTGGCACTTGAGCCTATACACACAGACCTATCTGCTCCTAAACTTACAACTGGTTTGATATTCATTGTAACCATAATGTCATCAGTGTTGGCACAAGATTTGGCATCTGTTACCGTAACTTGGTATGTACCTCCAGCTGTAATGGTAAGCATTTGTGTAGTTTGTCCATTGCCCCAGATAAAGTTTGAGCCTGTATTTTGTGCATCTAATAGCAAGGAATTTCCTTGGCAAATAGCCGTATTGCTGCCTAAATTTACCACAGGTGCTACATTTACTTTCACCAAAATAGAATCTGATGATACACAAGAATTAACATCGCTTACCGTGAGTTTGTATTTGCCAGCTATAGCAGCAGCAATTGAAGAAGTCGCACTAGAATTGCTCCAAGAATATGTACTAAAACCTGTTGGTGCGCTAATCAAAACTGGCATTTGGTTGTTGCAACGTACGATAGAATCGGCTAAACCAATAAAAGGAAGTGCATTTTGGGTAACTAACACTTCATCGCTGGCTTTGCAAGAATTGGCTTGTATTACTTTCACACTATAATTTCCTGTATTGGCTACTTTGATGGTTTGTGTATTTTTTCCATTCGACCATTCAAAAGTACTTCCTGCGTTTTGTGCATCAAGTGTAATCGTATCGCCCAAACAAACGCCTTTGTCTATTCCCAAATTAACTATCGGATTGGTTTTGGCAGTTAAAATAATTGTATCTCTAATTGAGCAACCATTTATAGCTGTAGCTTGCGCCCAATACAGACCTGTAGTAGTAGCTGAAAGTACTTTTCCATTTGAACCATCGCTCCATGTGTAAGTATCATTTGGAGAAGAAACCGCAATTGGATAAGGGAAATCTGCCAAACACAATGCACTATCTTTGCCCAAATTAAGCGAAGGTGAAGCTAGTATTGTAACCGTAATATGATCATTTGCTTTGCAACCATTCGCATTTGTAACTTCTACTGAATAAAAACCAGAGCTAAGAATAGTTTGGGTTTGTAAGCTAGATCCATTGTTCCATAAAAAAGTAGAACCTGCATTTTGTGCATCTAAAATAGCTATTGATTTGCTACAAGAACTTATATCTGCACCCAACTCAAGTACAGGAATGCTTAAAATATTTACAGTAATGGCATCGCTAGCCGTACAGCCATTTGCATCACTTACGTTTACAGAATATGTACCCGAAGTGCTTACTGTATAAAAGCGAGACGAGCTTCCATCAGACCAAAGATAGGTTCCGCCCATAACACCTGCATCCAATTTGCGTTTTTCGCATATACTTGCATCAGCTCCTAGGTTTACAGTAAAAGGGGTGTTTAATTTTACATAAATAGATTTGCTCAATCCACAACTTTGTGCATTTGTGATTTGCACAGTGTATAAGCCCGTGCTTGAAGCTGTAATGATTTGGGTGTTTTCACCAGTAATCCAAGAATAGCTTGCGCCATTATTTTGGGCATCCAATGGGTAACTTGTTCCACAGGTAATAAGGCTATCTGTCCAGTCTAATGTTGGCAATGAACTCACTGTAAGGTTTTTAGATAATGTGCTTACACAGCCTTTTAATGAAGTAGCCGTTAGTTGTATAGGATAAATTCCAGCTACAAGATAAGTATTAGAAGTACTTGCTGAGGTAGCAGTTTTGCCATCTCCCAAAGCCCATGCAAAGGCGATACTTTGGTCTATAGAAGTATTTGAAAAACTAGCTAATGCTCCTTGGCAAACATTAGATGTTGTAAAATTAACTTGTGGCAAGGCATACACCGTAACGGGAATGGTTTTGAATACTGCACTTCCCAAAGATGGCGTAACAATAAGAGTAACTGAATAAATACCCGAAGTGGTAAAAGTATGAACTGGATTTTTTAGGGTAGAAAGTGTGCCATCTCCAAAATTCCATGTGTAACTTAAACTAGGATCTGAAAATACAGATTGATCGGTAAAGCCAAATGTTGAGCCTTCACACACGCCTCCACTCACTACGAAATCTGCAATATTATTGTAGGGAGCTTTGGCTATTTTAGCTATGGATGAATTGCAAGCATTATTTGCATATACATTCAAACTTACATTATAGCTGCCTGTAAAAGCATACGTATGCATTGGGCTGGTAAGCGTACTTGTATTTCCTTCTCCAAAATTCCATAAATAACTAAGCGATCCTCCTCCTATTAAAGTAGAAGTATTGGTAAAAATAACCCCATTGCCCAAACTTGGGCTCATCATAAAATCAGCCACCGGTGCAGAATTTACAGTTATTGTAGAGTTGGATACTTTTACACAGCCTCTATTGCTAGATGTGCTAAGTGAAATATTAAAAACACCAGCATTGGGAAATGTAAAGCTAGGATTTTGTAAACTTGAAGTACCCAAACCTGCAAAAGACCACAAGCGACTAAATGAACCTGAACCAATTGTGGAATTGTCGGTAAATGTTACGCTTGTACCTGCGCATACACTGGTAGGATGCGTGAAAGATACATTTGCTTGTGGATAAACAATGACTGTATTAGATGAAGTAGATGAACAGTTGTTGCCAGAAGTAGCAGTTAAATCTACCGTGTGGGTTTTGGCAATGCCAAAAGTTTGAGAAGGCAAAGTGGCAGTAGAAGTATTGCCATCATTAAAATTCCATATATAACTTAAAGTGCTACCTGCCACACTTGAGGTATTGCTTAAGCTCAAAGTTGCACCTAGGCAATGTGGGTTTAATGTAAAATTAACAACGGGATTTGGATTTACAGCTACCGCAATAGAAGTATCTTTTCTACATCCAAACATAGAGATAGAAGTCAAAGTAACATTGTAAGTCTCTGCATTTGTATAGGTTTGGGCTGGATTAGTGGCAGAAGATGTTTGGGCATTTCCAAATTTCCAAGCATAAGTCAAAGCCGCCTCAGCAGGTATGGTTGCGATAGAAGAAGTATTGTTAAATAAAGTTTGCTGTCCCAAACAAGCTGAATTGCTTGTAAAATTAGATTTTGGCAAAGGTTTTACGCCTACTATTTTAGAAATGCTCTTGCTGCAATTGTTGTTGGAAGTAGCGATTAACTGCACCGTAAAGGTATTGGCATTAGGAAATACAATTGTAGGATTTACGCCCGTACTGGTCGTTCCAAATCCAAAATCCCAAGCATAGCTCAGCGTTCCTGTGGCAATGGAAGATAAATTAGTAAAGCTCGTTTGGTCTCCTTTACAAGCTGTAGAAGAAGAGAAATTCACTACAGGATTGGTGTAAATCTGAACGGCTTTCTGTATTTGTGCGCTACAACCATTATCAGAATTGATATTCAAAATTACATTGTAAGTAGCTGCTGAAGGATAAGTAACTATGGGATTGGTTTGGGTAGAAGTAGTGCTATTGCCCAAAGACCAAAATGAACTAAAAGTACCACTCGCTATCGTGGAGGCATTTAATAAACCTGTTGCTGCGCCTTGGCATCCATTGGTTACAGTAAAATTTGCCATCGGTAAAGGATACACATTTGAGCTTACTTTGGCTGTATCTTTACAACCCTGATCTGAAAGCAAATATAGTTTCACATCATATTGACCTGTATTGGCATAAGTATGTTGTGGAGAAAGTGCAGCAGAGGTATT
>JAAFJZ010000267.1 GCA_013298205.1 Cytophagales bacterium | reverse complement strand
TTCGTTGTTCATCAAAACCTCATCTATATAAGATGCGATTCTTTCCATATCTTTTTCTTTCAAACCACGGCTAGTCATAGCAGCGGTACCCAAACGCATACCTGATGTAGTAAAGGCTGGTTTGTCATCAAAAGGCACCATATTTTTATTGATGGTAATATCGGCTTTTATTAAAGTATTTTCAGCTAATTTACCACTTAAACCTTTTGACCTTAAATCAATAAGCATCAAATGATTATCAGTTCCGTTTGAAATAATAGAGTATCCTTTTTTGGTGAAAAAATTTGCCATCGCTTGGGCATTATTTTTTACTTGCCAAATGTATTTTTCATAATCATTGGTCATAGCTTCTTGAAAAGCAATAGCTTTTGCTGCAATTACGTGTTCTAAAGGTCCACCTTGAATGCCAGGAAAAACAGCCAAATCTAACAAGTTCGACATTGATTTAATTTCTCCTTTTGGAGTTGTAATACCAAACGGATTATCGAAATCTTTACCCATCATAATCACACCACCTCTTGGGCCACGCAAAGTTTTATGAGTAGTAGAAGTTACGATATGGCAATGTGGCAAAGGGTCGTTAAGCAAACCTTTGGCTATCAAACCAGAAGGATGCGAAATATCAGCAAGCAACAAAGCACCTACACTATCAGCTATAGCCCTAAGTCTTGCATAATCCCAATCTCTTGAATAAGCAGAAGCTCCGCAAATTAGTAGTTTTGGCATTTCTTTTTTTGCCGTTTGCTCTACTTTGTCCCAATCTATGAGTCCTGTTTCTTTTTCTACACCATAAAAAGAGGGTTGATATAATTTACCAGAAAAATTCACTGCAGAACCATGGGTGAGATGCCCGCCATGCGAAAGGTCAAAGCCTAATATTTTATCTCCTGGTTTGATGCAAGCAAGCATTACGGCTGCATTGGCTTGTGCGCCTGAGTGAGGTTGCACATTCGCCCAAGCAGCACCAAAAAGTTCTTTCACTCTATCAATAGCCAATTGCTCCGTTTGATCTACTATTTCACAACCTCCATAATATCTTTTTCCTGGCAAACCTTCAGCGTATTTGTTTGTAAGCACACTGCCTTGAGCCTCCATTACTTGGGGAGATACATAGTTTTCAGATGCAATTAGCTCAATACCATGTAATTGTCTTTCGTGTTCTTTTTGAATTAAATCAAATATTTGTTGGTCTCTTACAATTTTATTTTGGGTTAATACTTCCATTTTAGGCTATATTTTGTGTGATTATATATTATTAATGAGTTCGTTTTCGTAGGAACGAATTAAGGTTTGAATTTCATAAAAATCTTTATCAGGAACATCAAAGAAAACTATTTTCAAAGAAGAATCTTTCCTTGAGGTTAATGCTTTTATTATTCCTTTAAATTGAGGGAAAATAGGCATTGTTTCATGTCTCATCATGCAAAACTGTGTAATTCTCAAGCTTTTAACATCTATTTTTTTGCATTCATCTATCACATCATTGGTTAAATCTCTTGCTTGGTCTTCACCAAAGAAAGTAAATCTTTCCACAAAAGGGCTAAGCATAAGGTGATAATCATCAGTGGAAAGCACTACAATTTCCTTTATATTGTTGCTCAAATCACAAGCTTTGATTACATCTTCACGGTTAAGCTTGTACAGTTGGTTTACAATCGAAAACGCAACAGGTCGAGCCGCACAAGAAATGGCCCCAAATACAAAATCATCGTCTTCTTCTACACTGTGAATTTGGGCTTTGTTCAAATCATAAACAATCTTATCAGAATCTATTATAACAAGCAAGTCGCCTAATTGAAATCTATCTTTCATTAT
The DNA here is from genome assembly GCA_013298205.1 of Cytophagales bacterium. Lineage (GTDB taxonomy): Bacteria > Bacteroidota > Bacteroidia > Cytophagales > UBA9547 > JAAFJZ01. The sequence continues at coordinate 2,540 of JAAFJZ010000267.1, read as the reverse complement.
ATTAAAAGTGTAAAGGTTTGTGTTTCAGCAATATCTCTTGTGAGTAAATATGAAATTTGTTTGCATTCATTTAAAATCACACAACGAGCAAACAAATATAATGCTGTTTTTTTAAATGCTTGTAAAATAAAAAATACTTTTCTTGAAAAGCATTTTTCGTTTATCAATTAACTATTTAAAATGCAGACAAAAACTATGGGTATAGTAAGTATTTTACCCTAATTTTTTTATACTTTTCTAAATTTTCTTGCCAAGTAAGGCGAATTTCGTCTTCTGAGAGTCCTGCGATAATTTGTTTCTTCAAACTTCCTGTCCCTGCCAATTTATCAAAAAAAGCATTAAAGTACTTATCCTTATTTTTAGATTTTTTATAAAACTCAATTAAATAACTCAAAGTAAATTGGTAGCTATTTTGCGTATTTCTCAAATCAAGTCCGAAACAATCTTGACCTTCATAAAGTGGATTTTTAGCCGCATTTTGTATAGATCTAGGGCAAAAGCTAAACTTTCCCATGCTAGAATCTGGATAGCCAATGGCTTGAAAAGGGAAATCAGTGCCACGCGCTACCGAAATATTCGTCCCTTCAAAAAGGCATAAAGAAGCATAAAGGGCTATTGAAGTCTCATTTGGCAAATTGGGAGAAGGCTTGATAGGTAATATATATTTTTGCTGATGTGTGTAATTTTTACAAGGAAAAACGATAATGTTAGGGTTGCTAGAAACCCATTTTTCTCCGCAAATCATTTGCGCTAATTCGCCAATCGTGTTTCCATGCACAATAGGAATGGGATGTATGCCCACAAAAGAAGAAAACTCTTTTTCCAAAACAGGGCCATCCATGTACATTCCATTGGGGTTGGGCCTATCGAGTACCAAAACAGGGACTTTTTGTTTGCCACAAGCTTCCATAACGTGATGTAGGGTACTGATGTAAGTATAGAATCTTGCTCCCACATCTTGAATATCAAAAATAACATAATCTACTCCTGTCAAGCTTTCTGGCGTAGGCGATTTGGTTTTGCCATAAAGAGAAAAAATAGGAATACCTGTTTTTTTGTCTGTTTCGTTGTTTACTTTTTCACCCGCATCTGCTTCTCCTCGAAATCCATGCTCAGGGGCAAAAATAATTTTAATATTTATTCCTTCAGCATTCAACCTATCTACTAGATGCATCCCATTGGAAATTGAAGTTTGATTTACCACGCAAGCTACAGTTTTACCTTTCAATAAGGGCAAAAACAATTCAGTTTGATCTGCTGCAGGTGTAACTTCTTGGCTAAAAGATGGGGTAGATAAAGAGAGGCTAATAAAAAGTATAGCAAGCAATTTTAACATTTATATTCTTCTTTGATTCATTTTAAATTGATAAGTGCAAAATTAAATTTTTTAGTTAGAAATAAAAATACTCCAAAAAGTCTTTAAAGTTGTTACACTTTGTTTTCGATTGGGTCTTAAAAACATCACATGAAATATTAAAAAAAAATGTTTGAACTTAAATTGTATTTATTAGATGTATCCACCTTTCATAAAAACAAACTTTTCAAAAATTTGCGTAAGGGATAGAGCGAAAAGCCCGCAGTGAGGAACGAACGAGGACTTGTAGCGATAGCCCGACCCGATAGGGATACGCCCAAAAGAAAAATTCACAACTAACTTAATATTCCGACTGAGGTTTTGATTCAAGCTTATTAAAAAAAGGATTAGTAAAATTGTTTATCATTGTATAAAGCAAATTATTTTTATTCAAATCCGTTTTTGAAGAATGCTTTACGTGTATTGCTTGAACCTTATTTTTAAAATAATTACCCTATTCCGCATGATTTGTGGCATATTTTTTCTTATTTCGCACAGAATTTAGTTATAAAATGAATACAAATACAAAATATGATGTGGTAATTGGTTTAGAAGTTCACGCCCAATTGCTTACCAAGAGTAAAGCTTTTTGTGCTGATGTAGCCGATTTTGGCGATTTGCCCAATACCAATATTTCTGCTATCACCATCGCTCATCCAGGCGCAATGCCCAAATTGAATATAAAATCAATAGAATTTGCCGTAAAAATGGGTTTGGCTTGCAAAAGTGAAATCACAAGGGATAGCTTTTTCGACCGCAAAAATTATTTCTACCCCGATCTGCCCAAAGGTTACCAAACTACCCAAGATAAAGAACCGATTTGTAGAGGAGGAAGCGTGAAAATAAAGCTTAAAGATGGCACCGTAAAACACATCAATCTTACCAAAATTCACATGGAAGAAGATGCAGGAAAATCTATGCACTTGGCTGAAGAAACCAATACTTTGGTAGATTTGAACCGTGCAGGCGTACCATTGATAGAAATCGTTTCAGAACCCGAAATGTACACTTCTGAGGAAGCTTATCAATATTTGACAGAGGTAAGAAAACTGGTTCGTTACCTTGAAATATGTGATGGAAATATGGAGGAAGGTTCTTTGCGTTGCGATGCCAATATTTCTATCAAACCAGCTGGTGCAACTGAATTGGGGAAAAAAGTGGAAGTAAAAAATATGAATTCTATTCG
>JAAFJZ010000266.1 GCA_013298205.1 Cytophagales bacterium | reverse complement strand
CTGATACTTCGCTTTGCATTACCTCTGGCAAACCGAGTGCAAACTTTAAAATGTCTGTTTGCAAACCCGTTTGAGCAGTAGCCTCGGCTATATCTTTGCAATAAGCTTCAAGCATAGCTTTATTAATCTTTAGTTTGGGTTTTACTGCATTTTCTTGATTTTGATTTTCTATTACTAAGCTTACTTTGCCTCGATCTAAAATTTTTTGGGTATGGGTTTTGATTTCCAATTCTTTGTCAAGAATAGTTCTGGGAATGCGAAACGAAAAATCTGAACTTTTGGAATTAATAGATCTTACTTCTATACGGTAGGAATGATGGGCTTCTACAAGAGAAGCCGAACCAAATCCTGTCATGGATCTTAGCATTTATTTGTTGAGGTTATGGATATATTTTTCACCCCAAGCTATATCTTCAGGGGTATTAAAGCCTACAAGTTCTTGGTAATGAGATATCTTGCAAACCTCTATTGATTTGTTTTGATTTTTTAAAATTCCGATTACATCGGTAAGATAATATTCTCCGTTTTTTGTATCTGGTAAAATAGCGTGCAAAGCAGGAAATAAATCATTGGCTTTAAATATAAAATGAGAAGAAAGATATTCTTGAATTTTAAACTGCTCAGAATTGACGTTTTTTTCTTCAATACAATCTAAGAAATTGCCATTTGCATCTCTAATTACCCTGGCATAAGGCAGATGAATATCAAAATGTGCTGTTAAAAAGGTGCAAGAAGCCTTACTTTCTTGGTGATGTTTGATGAGTTGAGTGATGGTTTGGGGTGTAATGAGTGGACTATCACCCACAAAAACCAAAATGTCCTTATCTTTCCAATCTAAAATATTCTCGCTCTGCATCACGGCATGACCTGTACCGTTTTGCTGTTCTTGCATCACATATACATAAGTTGCGCCCATGCTTTCTTTTACCAAATCAGCCCCATGCCCCACGACCAATGCCACGGGATTTACATTGGCTTTTTTCATGGCTTTACTGATGTGGGCTACAAGACTTTCTCCCATAAAAGGCACAAGAGGTTTGGGCAATTCCGAACGCATTCTCGTACCTTTTCCAGCAGCTAGTATTAATCCAATACACTGATTCATTGTATGTTAAACTATTTAATTAAGGATAAAAGATGATTATTTATCCGTTTGTGATTTTATCTTTAATTTTTTTCTCGATTTCATCTGCCAATTCAGGATTATCTTTCAATAATTCTTTGACAGTATCTCTGCCTTGACCTAATTTGGTAGTGCCATAAGAAAACCAAGAACCAGATTTTTGCACAATTCCCATTTCTACACCCGAATCTACAATTTCTCCTACTTTTGAAATTCCTTCTCCATACATAATATCAAACTCAACAATTCTAAAAGGTGGAGCAAGTTTGTTTTTCACCACTTTTACCTTGGTTCTATTGCCAATCATGCCATCATTTGAGTCTTTTAAGGTTTGAATTTTACGAATGTCCAAGCGAATAGAAGCATAAAATTTAAGTGCATTACCACCTGTAGTAGTTTCAGGACTTCCATACATCACACCAATTTTATCTCTTAATTGGTTGATAAACACGCAGCAACAGCCCGTTTTATTCAAAGTACCAGTTAATTTTCTCAAAGCTTGCGACATCAAACGAGCTTGTAAGCCCATTTTGCTATCTCCCATATCGCCTTCCAATTCTGCTTTGGGCACAAGGGCCGCTACTGAATCTATAACGATAATATCTATCGCTCCTGAGCGAATCAAATGCTCGGCAATTTCTAAAGCTTGCTCTCCGTTGTCGGGTTGCGAAATTAGAAGTTGGTCGGTCAGGATGCCTAATTTTTCAGCGTAACTTTTATCAAAAGCGTGCTCGGCATCGATAAAAGCTGCGATTCCACCAGCTTTTTGCGCTTCGGCTATGCAATGCATAGATAAAGTTGTTTTTCCAGAAGATTCTGGGCCATAAATTTCTACTACCCTTCCTCTTGGCAAGCCGCCTATCCCCAGAGCCAAATCAAGCCCAAGTGAGCCAGTGGAGATTACGGGAACATCGGTTATTCTTTCATCACTCAGTTTCATGACAGTACCTTTTCCGTAGGTTTTGTCAAGTTTTTCTATGGTTGATTGTAAAACTTTTAGTTTTTCTAATTGATCTGACATATATTTTTTCTAATTGACTTTAAAATTAGGTATTAAAATTGAGATGAAAAAATGAAGTGAAATAAAAAGAAAAAAAAGCTTATAATACCTAAGAAATCTTATTTTTAAAGGTGCTTAAAATTGGAATAGAAAATCACATAAAGCACAACCAAGCCATTAATGGAACTATACTATTATTAGTTCTTAGCTTTTTAAAATACTTTAATTGAAGTTTCAAACCCATATTTTTTATAGTTCAGATATATTATTTTACCTACTAATTTGTTTATTTGTTTGTCTGTAATAAACTTAAAATCAAGTAGTTTAAAATATCAAATAGTTTTCATCAAAGCAAGAAAGTACTAAGCAGAAACCACAGAGTTGTCAATCATGCTTGATACTTTTTCCCATCGTTTAACTTTTGAAATCGGGGTAGTATCAAGTGAAGACAAGTCAGCCATAATTTTCTTTGCTAAGATATTTGCCATTCTCACTGGGACTGCATTGCCTATCATTTTGTAGCCATCAGCAATGTTTTTATAATAAAATTGAAACGTATCAGGAAAAGTTTGAATTCTTGCACATTCTCTGACACTTAATCTACGATATAAATCCTCTTTGCCAGGTACAAAAATCCTGACATTTTGCTCAACAAACTTGAACATTGGAGCTTGAGGATGGCAAGGTGCATGACGACCGCCCGCTTGAATGGTAAACGAGACCTCATCCCAAGAGCGAACTCTATTTCTTGACATATAAATTGTTGAAAAGCCACCAGTCATATATTCGTGGTTAGACACTAAACAATTTTCAGCATTTGTAATATTTCCCTTTTGAGCGGGTACAACACTATCTTTTAAATCGCCAATTGCTTTTGATAAGAAAATTTTATTTTCTAAAGTTGTTGGAGTAGGAAACTCAAATTTAATACCTAAATCAGTTTTATAACCAACAAAAAAAACTCGTTTTCTGTCTTGCGGCACACCATAATCAGAAACATTTAACATTTGAAAAGACAAATTATAGCCACATTCACGAAACATACTTTTAATATTCTCCAAAGCACAGTTTAGTATCCAATTAAAACAATCCCTTTTAGTGGTAAATGAAGTCTGTTTGATATATAAAGCGTTTCTAAAAAGGTATAAACTATTTCAAAATCTTTGTGTCCTCTATATTCATTTCTAACAACAATTACCAAATATTCTACCTCAAACATCATACACGCTTGAAAAATATCTTTAAAAAATTGGTTGTTTTCCGTTGCTCTACCTGCCTCTACTTCAATAACAATTTTACCATCTTCACTCACTGCATCTGCATTAAAGGATTTATCAATAACATTATCAAATCCAAACAAGACAGGGATATTGATTTTTTGAAGTCTCGATTTCCCAGTTTCAACCGTAAAGTTTATTGCTTCAAGATGTGGTCGTATTACTTCCAATACTTGATTACTTGAAAGATTATTTTTAGGTGATTTTATTTTGTCAATTTCTTTTTCAAAACAAGATATTACAGATTTAATCTGTGAATTAATTCCTTGTGAGCGTGGAAAAAACTGAAATCTTAACCCATTATTCATTTTCAGTATTTTTAAATTCATTAAGTGTAATCTCAATTTCCTCAACCCAATTCATAAATTCAGATTTTGTTTTTTCAAATTTAGAAGTTATCCCTTGTGGGATTTGATTTTCAATACTTCTTTGAACAACTATTATTGATGATTTTAATTGTTCGATTTTAAATAAAGTATCGTTGTAATTTGTATTAGCAATTATCATAACTATGCTGCTTTCTTAACTTTTCCACAATTCGTTGGTTTCTGTATAGTAATCTTTAACCTTTATAATTGGGTTATCTACAATTGTTTTTATTGCTTGTAAAAGGTTAGACATATCTTAAATTTGCACTATTATATTGGGTCAAAATTACTAAATTTAACTTAAAGAAATTTGAAGGAAAAGCAAAATTATTACAGGAAAAGCCAGAAGTTAGTAAGGATTTTGTAAAAAAGCTGTTTTGTTGCCCTTGAAAGCATTTTACTAGAAAAATTGCATACTAATTCATTTTCTTGAAATCATTTTTTTTGAAAAATAATATAAAAACAAGAAAGGCTAAGTAGTTTATTGAAAATCAAGTATGTAAATTTGCTCCAAAATAGTATAATACTTGGGTATCGTTGCATTTTTATATTTGAATAATACACTGTAAAAAGAATGAAAAATAGTGATTCTGAAAAAAACT
>JAAFJZ010000265.1 GCA_013298205.1 Cytophagales bacterium | reverse complement strand
AAGTATTTTGCGATTCGATATCACATAAGCGAACAACAGTCTTCCTATGTAAGTTGATGTAGCCAAATTGACCCAAATTGTTCTTTTTATTCCATCTGGAGCCAATAAATACAAGTTAGTAATTTGCTTAGGCATTATTTCTAACATAGCCAAAGCAAATTTTGAACCCATACTATAGCCTAAAACTGAAAAGGTATTTACATTTTTAGTTTCTAAAATAGGCGCAAGCAAGCTGGCAATATCTTGCGGTGTAATAGGTGTTTCATTATTTTTAAACTGACTATCACCATGAAAAAATAAATCAAAGCATATCAAACTATATTCTTTGGCGGTATGCTTTGATAATTCTTCAAAAAAACTGCTGTCTTGGGCATAGCCATGGAAACAAATCAAAAATTTACTCCCTGAGCCATACGTTTGGTAGGCTAAACTACCAATGTTGTTAGAAATAAGTTTTTTAGGGTTTGTGAGGCTCACGAATGCGGAATTATTTAAGCAATCAAAATCAATTGCTTTCAAAACTTCTGTTTACGGCATTGATTTGAAATTGCGGTACCTGAAATAAGCTTTCTTTTTCATTCCCTTTTCTGTAATTAACCCCTTTCGGTTCCATCCATTTTGGTAGTTGGGGTTTAAGGCTTTGGGGTAACGAAAATCGTACAAAATCCAAGGCGCACAGCCTTGTAAAGTGTTGCCATTGTTTGCTATCATTTGTAAATGATGCTTATAAAAGCGGTCTTGAAACTCTTCCGACCACCTTGTGGCAGAATCAGCTCCAGCTATATATGAGCCTTCTGCTCCAAACTCACTAACAATCAATGGTTTTTGATAGGGATTGCCCCAAACTACAGCATCTACTTGCTCAGGGACTTTATCATCATACCAAGCTATGTATTCATTAAAACCTACTACGTCCAAATTTGCGCAAATCGAATCTTTTACATCATACCTTACATTTGTAATTCCAGTTATAAAAGTAGCAGCCGTAACCAATCGAGTAGAATCTAAAAATCGGGTTTTGTTAATTAATTTTTTGATGAAAATATTTCTGCCTGGAGCATCATCACGGGTTTCATTGGTTACAGACCAAAACGCAATACACGCCCGGTTTTTATCTCTCTGAATCATTTCTTCAAGTTGAGACTCGGCTACAGAATAAGTTTCAGGATTTTGCCATTGCATTACCCAAAAAACAGGAATTTCAGACCATAAAATAATTCCTTTTTCCTCTGCTTCTTTTATAAGGTATTCATTGTGAGGATAATGTGCCAATCTTAAAAAGTTACACTTTAAATCTTTTACCGATGCAATAAACATTTTTGCTTCTTCAGCTGAATTTGATCTCGCACCTTTAATGGGATTTTCTTCATGTAAGCAGATGCCTTTAAGCCATATTTTCTTTTTGTTCAAATAAATTTCAGACCCTTTTACTTCTATACACCTAAAGCCTATTTTGTCTTGAATCTCTGTGCCATTAAGTTTGAGTAAAATATCATATCGTTTAGGGTTTTCCGGACTCCATAACGTAGCTTTAGCAAGTTTAAAATTAAATTTAGTCTTGTTTTGAACTACAATCGTTTTTGCTATTTTTAATTCTGGTATGTTTAGTTCTACTTTTTGGCTTGCCGTACTTCCTTCTATACTTATATAACCTTCTACTTCATCTATAGAACCTTTTTTTAGTTGAATAAAATAGTCTTTAATAAAGACTTTATTTACTTCTACCAAATGTACATCTCTAGTTATGCCTCCATATTGATACCAACCATGAATTTTGGGCGGAACAGCTTCCTCTTTTCTTTCATTATTAACCCGAACTGTAAGCACATTATTTTTTTCTAATAATGTAGAATCGGGCATTTCAAAATTAAATGGTGTAAAACCGCCTTTGTGCGAGCCTAATTTCTTGCCATTCAGGTAAACATGGGCTTCGTAGTTTGCCGCACCAAAATGAACGAATAACCGTTTATTCGTTTTTTTGGTATAATCAAAGTTTTGTTTATACCATATTGAGCCTTCGTACCATTTTAAATCTTCTCTTTGAGAATTCCAATCTGCGGGTACAAATAATCTATCTGCATCTGTAAATCCATACTCGATTCGATCTGTTTTTTTTGTTGGTTTTAAGTCTTTAGAAAAACCTCCTCTGGGATTTCCGTCTGGAGTATCCCATTCTTGGTGAAAGAAATCATAGAATCCTTGCTCATAAGGATCTACCATAATTTGCCATTTGCTATTGAGCGAAAATACTTTTCTGCCATACACATTTTGAATCAATGAATTTTGGGCTTGACCAACTAAAAAAATAAAACTTAATAATAAGCTAAATGTATATTTATTCATAAAAAAGATTAGTATACAAGCGATTTAAAATTTATTCGACTACTTTTTTTAGCTCATTGATGAGCATAGCCCAGTTTTCTGCCGAATGCTGGGCTTTTTCCTCATTATAATTTGCTTGCGTGATGTTCAATTCTGTACCTTCAGCTACAGTTTTCAACTCATAGCTTACAAACAAATAATTTTCTAGTTTGTCTTCCAAATTTGCCCAGCTACTCAAATAGCTAAAGCTGAGTTTTTGATTGGGCACAAACTCTAATATAATACCTTTATCTTGGTAAGCTTTTCCTTCAAATTCTCCTTGCCAAACTATAGAACTATTTACTTTCCAATCAGTAAAGAGGTCTGTGCCAAAAAAATATTCTTTTACAGTAGCAGGATTTGTAAGGGCTTGCCAAACTTTTTCTACCGGTGCTTTAATTAAAGTTTGGTAATTTGATTTGAATCCAATCTGCATAAAATATGAATAAAATAATAAATTTTTAAGCCATTTTTTTAGCAAATCCCCCACCCAAATACTGACAATCTTTTAGCTCTTGCATAGAATTAAAAGCAACAGGAACTTTTTCATAAGAATAGGCTTCTGATAGCGATTTGGTTAAATTATTGTCTCCCATACTTATGTCTACATCTGTCATCGTCATTTGGCAAGGGTGTTCATAACCAGAAGCATGGGCTATTTCTAGCATTTCTTTTTTGATATTTTTTACATAATTATAAAAACGTTCTGATTTGATAGCAGGATCTAAACCTGATTGCAACCATTTATTAGAAGTCGCTACACCAGCAGGACAACGATTGGTATGGCAAACCTGGGCTTGAATACAACCAATAGAAAGCATAGCTTCACGGGCTACATGGATTAAATCTGCACCCATAGAGAAAGCCATCAAAGCGCTTGCTGGGAAACCTAGTTTGCCCGAAGCAATAAATACAACTCTATCGGTTAAGCCTCTGTCTGCAAATATTCTATATACATTTCTAAATGCGTAAACCCAAGGCAAAGCCACGTGATCGGCAAAAGCAGGAGGCGCAGCTCCTGTACCACCTTCACCACCATCTATCGTAATAAAATCTGGACCTTTTCCTGTAGCCAACATTTTATTTGCAAGCTCTACCCACATTTCCATTTTGCCCACAGCCGATTTAAAACCTACAGGTAAACCCGTTTTGTCGGCTATTTTTTCTATCGTTACTAAAAGTTCATCAACATTTTTGAAGGCCGTATGAAAAGCCGGTGAAAGCACATCTTTGCCTAGTGGAATATGCCTAATAGCTGCGATTTCAGGAGTAATTTTAGCCGCAGGCAAAACACCACCTTTTCCAGGTTTTGCACCTTGAGAAAGCTTGATTTCAATAGCCCTTACAAAAGGATTTTTATCTACAAGTTCTCCTATTTTATCAATAGAAAGTTTTCCATCTTCATCTCTGATTCCGAAATAGCCCGTTCCAAAATGAAACATCACATCAGCACCATTGCTATGATATGGAGAAAGACCGCCTTCGCCTGTATTGTGGTATGAACCTGCTTTTTTTGCACCTAAATTTAAAGCTTGAATGGCCGCAGCTGATAATGAACCATAGCTCATCGCAGAGATATTCACAACCGAATAAGGCCTAAAAGGTCTGCGTCTTTTATTGTATAAGCCCATCACTTTGGCGCAAGGCAAAAAATTGGGGTCTGTAAAATTAGGATGTTCTTTTGGAGGTGAATAGGGGAACATGGCTGGGTTAATAAATGTAAATCCAGCTTGAGTTTGATTTTGGTCAGTACCAAAACCTTGAAAATTGTTTTCTTTTTTAGAGGATGCATAAACCCAAGAGCGTTGGCTGCGATTGAAAGGGAGTTCTTCTCGGTTGTTGGCTACAATATATTGCCTTAATTCTGGTCCTATTTTTTCAAGCAAGTAACGTAAGCGACCTACGACAGGGAAATTATGTTTGATGGTTTGGGTTTTATTAAAGAAAATATCTTTAATAGCGATAATTACCAAGAAAAGGAGGAATCCTAGTAGTAAGTAATTGATGATGTTAATTTCGGTTTCTACAATGCTGTGTTGTTCCATAA
>JAAFJZ010000264.1 GCA_013298205.1 Cytophagales bacterium | reverse complement strand
AGTAAGTTTGGGAATTTGAGTAGCATTGATTCCAATTCCATTATCTTTAATTTTTATGTTTACACTATTTAAGTTAGTTTCTATTCCAATAAAAATAAAAGATTGAGGCTTAGAAATGTCTCTGTATTTAATAGCATTGTTTATTAAGTTAGAAAGTATAATGCGTAAATGAAGCATATCGCTAATAAAAACATGTTTTTGCTGAATGTTTAAATTAAAAATAACTTGACTAAAGCCATCTGTATACGTTAAGTCATTTATAATATCAGAAACCTTTTTTTGAAAAGTTAATTTCTTCTGGTTTTAAAATTCTTTTTTTATTTTTAGAAAACTCAAGCAAAACACTAATAAATTCTTTAATTCTAACAGTTGACTTATTGATCATTAAAATTTGTTGATTTTTTTTGGATAAATCAGTTTCATTAAATGCCATTTCGCTTAAAGCCAATATATTTGATAAAGGAGAATTTATGTCATGTGAAGCCGAATACACAAATTTGTCTAAAGCCTCATTCTCAATAATTAAAGCTTTTTTTTGTTCAATTTTATTGAAATACATAATTTGAAGTTTGACAACATAATGATTCATTTCTTTATTCATCTTTGCTAATGTAAGGCAAACAATACAACTCAACAACAAAAAAATTGCACTAAAGCAAACCCATTGAGAAAGAGTATAAAAAGGTGTGATTTGATAAAAGATTTGCCAATTCAAAAACTTGTCAAACCAAACAAAGATAAAAAAAAGCAAATTGATAAAAATGGCAAAAAACAAACCTTTTGTTCCCATAAATATAGCATTTAAAACCATAAATGAAAAAAGAAAAAGCATTCCAGTACTTAACATTCCAACCACTAATAAAGAAACTATGCCTAAATAATAGGTTACTAGGCTGAAAATAAAAATAGATGAATTAAGCGTTTTAGTTTTAAAAAAATAACATAAACACAATGAAATATAACCAAAAGCTGTTAATAAACCAAATTCATACCGCTTTTCTATATAAATATATTGATAAGCTACAATCAAAAAAATAAGGGTTCCTAGCGTGAAAAGAAACTTAAAAAGAATACGAAATACCGACTTTCGCCAATATATCAAATCCCCTGTTTTAGGATTTTTATTCAAATCAAAATTCATCGGTAAAACTTTACATAGACTCTATTTATACTTTAATTCTCACAATGTAAACAATTTAATATTAAGTAGTACTATTTAATTAAATTTTTAGGGTATAATTTACTATAATCAGAATTATGAGTTTACCTTTAGGTCTATTTTACTTATCATAGCTTAATGAAAGGCGTATTTCTTATTCTTGTCGGTGCAATATGCTTTTCTGTAAAAGCTATCGTTATCAAAATGGCTTATCAAACCCAGATAGATCCACTTACTTTGCTTACATTGAGAATGGGATTTTCTTTGCCTTTTTTTATGGTCGTACCTTTTGTTTTTGCCACCAAATCTCAAACTCAATCTATTCCCAAATCTGATTGGATAAAATTAATTGCATTAGGTATTTTAGGATATTATGTTGCGAGCATTTTTGATTTCTGGGGTTTAAAATACATTACCGCAGGGCTAGAGAGATTAATACTTTTTGTGTATCCGACTTTGGTCGTGATTATCTCTTATTTTATTTACAAAACAAAAATAGGCTCGACTGCAGTTTGGGCTTTGGTAAGTACCTATTTTGGCATACTTATTATATTCTCTGATATCAATCTTACTCAAAACATTGATATTCAAAAAGGTAGCTTTTTCATTTTTGTAAGTGCTTTTGCTTATGCGGCATATTTGGTAGGCAGTGGAAGCTTGATTACCAAAATGGGTTCAATATTATTCAATTCTTATGCTATGATAGCTTCTTGCATAGCAGTTATGGTGCATTTTGCGATAGCTCAGCCTTCAAATATTTTTCAATTAGACATTCAAACCTACTCTTTTGCCCTCTTTATTGCTATTTTTTGTACCGTGATTCCTACCTTTTTGGTGGCAGAAGGCATGAGATTAATAGGAGCAGGCAAAGCCTCTATCATTGCAAGCATAGGGCCTTGCGCTACAATTTTTTTAGGTTATATTTTTTTGAATGAAGCTATTACTTGGATAGAAATTTTAGGAACCGTCTTTGTTTTGGGCGGTGTGGTGATGATTAGTGTGAATAAAACTGCAACCAAGAAAACATAAGTATTTCGTAATCTGTATGTTGAACTTAAAAAAATATTTTGTTATTTATGATCATTCCTAAATTAATTCTCGTAGTAGCCTTTAGTTCATTCTAAAGATTTCTTTATGTTAAAATTTAAAAAACCTAAATATAACCTTACTGCCGAAAAAACATTTTTATCTGGTCCATTATCAAGATTAAAAGAGTTGTCTTTTGCTTTTGGTGTTTTTAGGGAGTTTATAAAAGGCTTTCGCGCTTTACACTTTGTGGGGCCTTGTATCACAGTGTTTGGTTCTGCACGATTTAAAGAAGGCTCTCCCTACTACCAAATGGCTCGTGAAGTAGGGGCAGCTCTTACAGAAATCGGGTTTACAGTGATGACAGGTGGTGGTCCCGGCATTATGGAAGCGGCCAATCGTGGGGCAAAAGAAGCTGGGGGCAAAACGGTAGGCTGCAATATTCAGCTTCCTTTTGAGCAAAGTGCAAATCCCTACCTTGACAAATGGGTGGACATTAAGTATTTTTTTGTAAGAAAAGTTTTACTTTTTAAATATTCTTATGGCTTTGTCGTTTTGCCTGGGGGTTTTGGCACTATAGATGAAACTTTTGAAGCTTTAACGCTTATTCAAACGGGGAAAATAGAAAATTTTCCTGTCGTACTAATGGGAAAGGATTACTATAAAAATTTACTTGTGCAGCTAGATGATATGGTTTTGGAAAAAACGATTAATCCAGAAGATCTTTCTTTAATGCTTGTAACTGATTCGATAGAAGATGCGATGAAACATATAGAAAAGTATTCAATTTTAAAATTTAATTTAAATGCAAAAAGACCTAAAAAATTCTCTATTTTAGGTGAATAATTAGGTTTATGTACCCACAAGGCAATCATTTTTATTTAAGATTTCGCTATTTTTTAGAACCTGTTTTTGCGTTTTTTCTATTTATTTTACTTTTACCTGTACTTGCTGTTTTGGCTATAATTGGTTTTGGGGTGCATTTTGAAAATCCTTTTTTTATTCAAACTAGAATAGGATTAAACGAAAAAACTTTTCAAATCTATAAACTCAAAACATTTTTTAAAACCCCAAGTTCCATTACACTCAAAGTTTCACAATGGGGAAAATTCTTAAGAAAATATGGTTTGGATGAAATTCCTCAACTAATCAATATCTTTAAAGGGGAAATGTCATTCATTGGCCCTAGGCCTTTATTGCCAGAATATATTCCTTATTATAATGCTTCACAACGAAAAAGACATAGCCTAAAGCCTGGCCTAATGGGTTGGGCACAATTACATAGCCATTTAGCTCAAAATTGGGAACGTAAGTTTGAATTGGATTGTCAATATGTAGAATCAAAAAATATTTTTGAAAAAGATATTTATATTGTTTGGCAAACGTTTAAAATGGTTTTTATCAAAAAATCAAAAAAGGACGAAGCACTAATTCTGCCTTTTGATATGTATATGGAATCTAAGAAGAAATAATGTAATCAAATTAAATTCCAAAATCTAAAAGCCTATTCGTTCTCTCAATGCAAATTTGCCACCAATGTATCCTACCAGTTCGTTTATAAATGTTTCTACATAATCCACAGTGCACTTCAAAATTCTGTCGCTTAATTTTTTGCGTTGTAGTAAACTAGGTTTTTCTCCTTAAATATATGCTAACACTTCGTCTCTCAAAAGTTCTCTTTCAGCAAACAAGTAATCTTCAATTGGCTTTTCTGTCTTGATATCAACTGCCCTTCTTTCTTTCAAAAGTAATTTTTTTTGAAAAGATAAATTTTTTTACTACAAAATAGAATAAGTCATTACTAGATTGTGTAATCTCAATTTTAAACTCTTCTTCATTATCTGGGTTGATTAAAGTTGCGGAAAATATTTTTTTCTTTATATCTTTTGTGAAGTCTTTGAGAACAATTTTGCCATTATTGTCTTTACCAAAAGTTTTCTTATCTGGTGCAATGTATATCTCAATTATTTTTTCTTTATGTTCATTATCTGCCCACTTACCAATTAAATTAGATTGAGAGTACCCTCTTGCAAAAAAGAATAAGAGTAAGATTGTGGCTATCGGTTTTAATATATTGGTCTTTTTTCGTTCTTGAATTTTATCAAACTCTACCTCGTAGTCCTTAAATTCTGTTTTTAAAAGTTTGTCCCAAATTCTAAAATGTACGCCATAATTACCCTGAAATTTGCTGTGATGCATATTATGGTGTGTACTGGATGTCATTAACTTACCAAAACTTTTATTCCAC
>JAAFJZ010000263.1 GCA_013298205.1 Cytophagales bacterium | reverse complement strand
CTTAAACAATAATGAATTAAGGAATGACTACTCAAATCATATTTTCTTGTAAGTTCTAATAAACTAAATCCTTGCGTTCTTTACATACAATATTTTTGAACTCAAAACTGTATTGCTTAAACTCTCTATAAATCCTTTTTTGTTCCATTTTTACACTTATTTTTGTGTAAACCTATTTCAGGACAAGACAGTTTTAAATCATTTTGTTATTCGAATTTTAATTTTTAACTTGATTATGCTTTTCAATTCGCTTTATTCCTATATTTACTCGCTGAAAATGCAGTTTTAAATTTATGATTACATACTTATTTAATCAACCAACATCTAATATGAAAATTTACCTATTGGCATTTTTGCTTTTTTGTTCCTGTTATCTTTTTGCACAAAATATTGAAAAAGAATACTATAGCAATGGAATGCTCATGGTAGAAGGGCAAAAAGTAAATAATAAAAAAACTGGGTTATGGGTATATTATTATTCTAATGGAAAGAAAGCTGAAGAATTGGGCTTTTCAAATGACTTGCCAAATGGAAAAAACTTAAAATATTATCTTTCTGGAGAAAAAATGTCAGAAGCCTATTTTAAAAACGGTTTAGAGGATAGCCTTTTTTGTGAATATTACAAAAGTGGCAAATTAAAGTTTAAAACTTTTTATAAGAAAGGCTTCCAAAACGGAATTTCATTAGAATATTTTGACAATGATACACTTTCCTCATCTGCAAATTACGAAAACGGTAAATTAATTGGGGAATTTAAAACTTATTATAACAATTCTACTCTTCAAAATAGCACCAATTTTAAAAACGGTGTAGAAGATGGTGAATTTAAAGAGTATTATCCCAATGGCAAAATCAAACAAAAAGGAGAATACAAAAATGGTTTTGAAGAAGGAATTTGGGAGCAGTTTTCAGAAATGGGAAAAGTGATAGAAACCGGCAAGATGATAGAAGGAAAGCAAGATGGAGAGTGGACTTTTACGCATATCACTGGCAAACTCAAACAAAGAGAAGTTTGGAATAAAGGCTTGCTGATGGAGCTATACGAAATTTATGATGCCAATGGCAAAGAAGTATGCCCTACTGGTTCGATTAAAAGCGGAAATGGATTTAGACGTACTTTTTATCCTTCAGGTGCTAGAATGTCGGAAGTAGAATACGCAAATGGACTGCCCAATGGTAAGGCAAAAACTTTTTATAGCGATGGCAAAACTCAGTCTGAGGCCAATTATGAAAAAGGAAAACAAATAGGAAGTTATGCCGAATACCATAAAACGGGAAACATCAATATCAGAATGCAATACCTAAACGATAAACCAAACGGGCAATACTTAGAATTTTACACCAATGGGGGCATAAAAAATGAGGGTTATTTCAAAAATGGAGAGGAAGATAGCCTTTGGACTGAATTTTATGAAAACACTTTTCCTATGCAAATGGGGCTTTATAAAGAGGGAAAGAAAAATGAGCTTTGGATGGAATTTTACCCTAGTGGCGCTTTAGCTGCCCAAGGAGAATATAAAAATGACTTTCAAGAGGGATTTTGGGCGGAATTTTATGAAGATTCGTCTTTGGCTACCTATGGAAAATACAACAAAGGGCAAAAAGAAGGGCTTTGGAAAAGTTTTTATCCTGATAGTACCCTAGCTATGGAAGGTGAATTTATACAAGGTTTAGAAAATGGTTTATGGAATATTTATCATGAAAACGGTAGAATTAAACTTTCAGGAAATTATATAGATGGTGACGAAAGTGGAATATGGAAAGAATATTATGAAAATGGTAAACTTAAAAGTATAGGCAATTATATAGAAGGCATAGAAGATGGAACATGGAAAAGTTTCTATGATAATGGACAAGAAAAGCAAGAAGAAATTTGGTCAAATGGGAAACTGAATACGGCAGGACTATATTTTGATGATAAAGGTAAAATACTTGACAAAGGAAATTTTGAATCTGGAAACGGAATACGTAAAAGCTATTATCCAAATGGAACTCTCTATTCAAGTGGAAACTATAAAAATGGAACTCCAGACGGGATATGGAAATACTTTTACTTAAATTCAAAAGTTAAATCTGAAGGCAAAATGTTGCAGGGTTACAAAATTGAAACTTGGAAATTTTACCATGAAAATGGAAAAAATGAAGCTGAAGGCGTTTACCAAGATGATGAACCTGTAGGAAAATGGCGATATTACAACCCAGATGGAAAACTCAAAGAAGAAAAAATTTATTAATCAAACACAATCAAAACTAAATCAAGTTTAAATTAACAGTTTTCATTTCATTCTTACAATTCTGATTTTTAGTATCTTATAAAATTTATTTAACAAACTATAACACTTCAACATATTATAATGAAATTAGCAGTTTTAACTTTTTTAAGCATTCAAATTTTCTTTTTTGCACAAGCCGAAGATTCGATTGGTGTAGTACAAAAAGAAGGTAAAAAGTTTATTCAATACCAAGTAAGTGCAGGAAATACAATTTACAGTATTTCAAAAAAGTATCAAATAAGCTTACCAGAACTTCAAAAAATAAATCCGGAACTCAACAATGGTTTAAAAGCTCAACAAATTATATTGATTCCGTTCAAAAAAGAAGTTAAAACACAAGTTTCAGAAACTAAGATAATTAAAAATGAGCTAGAAACAAACAAAAAAAATCCTGAATTTAAAAAAGAACAAAAAGATGAAGTAAAAAAAGAAGTAGAAACTTTTCCACTTGAAATAAAAGCTACACAAACTACAATTTCTAATCGTTCAAATACAATCCCAATTGAAGAAGACTTTAAAGGAAAAAGAATTTTAGTCATTCCATTTGACCCTTATTTATACTTTTCAGATGCAGATGATGAAATAGCAAAAGCATCTAATTTGGACAGAACAAAAATTAGAACTGCTTTTAGAAAACGTTTAAATGCCTTACTTGAACCAGATGGCTACAATACAATTCATTTGCTTGGTGGCAAAACAAAAGATAGTCTTACAGATTTGAATAGAGTGTATAAATCTATAAAATATAGCTATAAAGATGTAATTTTCACTGATGCACATCCTAATATTCCAATAAAATTTGAAGACCAAAAAACGATTTCAATAAATGATCAAAACAAAAATAGACAAGAAATGAACCATAGCAGTAATTCAAGTTTAGCTAAAAATCCTGGAAAATATTGGGGCTTAGATGTGAAAGATCCTAATTTCTTTTCTTACTTTGAAACCAAATATAAAATAGATTACTATATTTTTGTAAATCAATTTGAAGTAAAAACAAATTACGAAAACTGTTTAGATCGCTCAAGGCAAAATTATGAGCGTAATTTCATAACACATTATACTATTTTGGACAAAATGGGCACAACTTTAGCCGGACATAGAATAAATAAGGCTTATGAATCAAATGCCAATCAAATTCAAAAAATATTAAGCGATAATATGGATTTTGTAGCTAAAGAAATATTAAAAGATTTGCCAAAATAATTTCTTTTTAAATTTGTTACTCTCTATTCATTTTTTATGTAATTGCACAAAAACAAACTATTTTTGAAGTTCTTAAATTAAAAAATGTCATTTATACTACTTAATTATTGTAAAGATAGCAAAGCAAGGGCTGGTATATTCAAAACAGATCATGGTGAAATACCTACCCCTATTTTTATGCCTGTGGGCACTGGGGCTACTGTAAAAGCGGTACATCAAAGAGAACTTTCTTTAGATATAAAAGCCAAAATTATCCTAGGTAACACCTACCACTTATATCTTAGACCAGGAGTAGAAACTTTAGAGCAAGCAGGTGGTTTACATAAATTCATGTCTTGGGATAAACCAATTCTCACAGATAGCGGAGGGTATCAAGTATATTCACTTGCTGATAGAAGAAAAATTTCAGATAAAGGCGCAGAATTCCAATCGCATATAGATGGTAGTCGACATTTGTTTTCACCAGAAAAAGTGATGGAAATACAAAGGAGTATAGGAGCTGATATTATTATGGCATTTGACGAATGTACTCCCTACCCTTGCGAATACTCGTATGCTAAAAAAAGTTTGGACTTAACACACAATTGGCTTGAAAGATGCGTAAAGCATTTTGAAAATACAACGTCTAAATATGGTTACAAACAGTTTTTATTTCCTATCGTGCAAGGCTCTATTTTTCCAGACTTAAGGAAGAAATCTGCAGAATTTATTTCAAATCTTAACCTAGAAGGCAATGCAATAGGTGGTCTTTCAGTAGGCGAACCGGCAGAAGAGTTATATAAATACACAGAATTGGTTTGCGATATTTTACCTCAAAACAAACCAAGGTATTTAATGGGCGTAGGCACTCCATCCAACCTTTTGGAGTGTATAGAAAGAGGAGTAGATATGTTTGATTGTGTAATGCCAACTAGAAATGCGAGAAATGGAATGATATTTACAACTCAAGGAGTTATTAAT
>JAAFJZ010000262.1 GCA_013298205.1 Cytophagales bacterium | reverse complement strand
TGCGATTTTCAAACGTTGCCCAACTACATCTGGCAACAATTCCATCATATCTATGCTTTCTAAACCTGGCTGGTATGATGTAGGTAAAAGATTGGCAGAAACTTTCTTAGTTATAAAATCTTGCAACAATTGTGCTGGTGCTTTTTGTGTATTGCCAGCCATTTTGCAAGCTTTTTCCTCCAATTCTCTTTGAAATTCTAGACCTGATAAAGCCGATTTGTGTTTCCCTTTTTCCCAGTCTTCTGGGTTCAAACCCACTACAATACCCGAATTAGCAAATTTTGAATCTCTTCTCGAAGGAGACATTCCATTTACGACTACTTCTCCTGTTGCGGTGGCTGATGGCACAATAAACCCTCCCGGACACATACAAAAAGAAAAAACACCCCTTTTCACCCCTTTATATTCCACCTGTTCTACCAAAGAATAATAGGAAGCTGGCAAATATTGCCCTCGCTCAGGCTTTTTGTATTGACATTCATCTACAAACTGCTGGCTATGCTCAGCTCGCACGCCCATAGCAAATGATTTGGCTTCTATTAAAATATTTTTTCTATCTAAAAGGTAATAAAGTTCTCTGGAAGAATGCCCAGTAGCAAAAATAAAACCATCGGCAACAAGTTCTTTTCGTTCATTTATAATTACGCTCTGAATTCGATTTTGAGAAACCGTAAAATCACTTACAAAACTATCGAAATGCATTTCACCTCCCAAATTGCATATCGTTTGGTTTATAGCACTTACAATATTAGGTAATTTGTTTGTACCTATATGGGGATGAGCATCATACAAAATATCTTCCTTAGCTCCATGCGCAACCAAAATCTCCAAAATCCTTTTTACATTTCCCCTTTTTACCGAGCGCGTATAAAGTTTACCATCAGAATATGTTCCAGCACCTCCTTCTCCAAAGCAATAATTTGAGTGAGGATTTACAATATGATTTTTATTTAAGGCTGCAAGATCTCTCCTTCGGGCTCTTACATCTTTTCCTCTTTCTATAATAATAGGTTTTATTCCCAATTCCAATAAACGCAAAGCGGCAAACATTCCTGCAGGACCGCTACCCACAATAATACAAGTTTTGGCATGAGTGGGAAGTGGTATTTCCGGGATTTTATAAGCAATTAAATCAGGACTTTTTTCATCGGGCATGAAGCATTCGATGGATAAATTGATTTTAGTAGCCTTTTGTCGCGCATCAATAGACCTTTTTAAAAGCCTAATTTTGTGGTTTTCAATATCTTTAGAATGCAAAGATTTAGCCACTTCCTTTTCCAAAGCTTCAGTTTCAAACGCTATTTCGGGTGGTAAAACAAGTGAAATGATTTTAGACATATATATTTATTGCGATACTTCGATTTTAGAATTGCTTTTATTGGTAAGGAAAAGATTTGTGTAAACTTTTGTTTGGGATAAACTAGGGTATAAAAATTAAAAAAATACCTTTACAAAATGAAACAAGTTTTCCACAAAAAAAAATGGACATATTTAGTTAAGTTTCTCAATTTCTTCTTCAGACAGTCCCGTAAGTTTTGACAAATCTGAATTTGATAAACCCATTTTTTTGCCTTGAATTATTATTTCAAGATTTCTTTTTCTTTCAGTATTTCTTTCAGCTTTTTCAACAGCTTTTTTTAGAGCAAACTCTAGTCTTCCAATATCATCTTGTTCTTTTATAGAAGCTCTTGTATATTCCTCCAATTCTTGTTTTGTCCAATTTTGTTGATTTGCTTCTGTGTAAGCTTCTTTCAAACCTTCATCGTGTACGTTTTCAGGAATTACATCAAGGTTTTCAGCATTTTTTATAAAATAAGTCCACTGATCTATGTTGCTTTTTAGTTCTACAATTGTTTTTGTAAACTTTGGTAATTCAATAAAATTAAATTCCACATCTTGGATTACTTGTTCTTTTGTTTCAACATCCAAAACTTTGTGTTTGCTAAAATAATTTGGGTTTTGCCCAATCTCAAACTCAAGAATACCAATAAAATAAACGGGGCTAAGTTTTTTATAATTTCCACCTTTGTCGATTTGCGAAACATAGCTTTGAGAAGTGTAGTAAAGTATGCGTTTATGAAAAAAATCAAATTCAGCAATTTGCATTTCTACAATAAAAATATTTCCATTTTTGTCTTTTGCTTTTACATCAACAATGGTAGATTTTCCATCGCTCAATTTGCCCAATTGATACGGATTCGTAATTTCAACATCAACAATTAGTTCATTTTTAGGCAAACTTATAACAGCATTCAAAAACGAAATCAAAGATTTTTTCTTATTTTCATTTCCAAAAATTTTTCTAAAAGCTATGTCATTGGTTACATCTACGAATTTCATAATTAAAGTTTTTCAATTTCTTCTTCAGAAAGCCCCGTAAGTTTTGACAAATCTGAATTTGATAAACCCATTTTTTTGCCTTTTATTATTATTTCTAAGTCTCTTTTAACTTCAGCATTTTTTACTGCTTTTTTTACAGCGAAATCTAGTCTACCTATTTCATCTTGTTCTTTTATAGAAGCTCTAGTATATTCCTCTAATTCCTGTTTTGTCCAATTTTGTTGATTAGCTTCTGTATAAGCTTCTTTTAAACCTTCATCATGTACATTTTCGGGAATTACATCCAAATTTTCTGCATTTTTAATAAAATATGTCCATTGGTCAATGTTGCTTTTTAGTTCTGCAATTGTTTTTGTAAACTTTGGTAATTCAATAAAATTAAATTCAACATCTTGTATAACCTGTTCTTTAGTTTCTACATCCAAAACTTTGTGTTTGCTAAAATAATTGGGGTTTTGACCAATCTCAAACTCTAGAATTCCAATAAAATAAACGGGACTTAGTTTTTTATAATTTCCGCCTTTATTTATTTGCGAAACATAGCTCTGGGATGTGTAATAAAGTATGCGTTTATGAAAAAAATCAAATTCAGCAATTTGCATTTCTACAATAAAAACATTTCCATTTTTGTCTTTTGCTTTAACATCAACAATGGTAGATTTTCCATCGCTCAATTTTCCCAATTGATACGGATTAGTAATTTCCACACTAACGATTAGTTCATTTTTAGGCAAACTGATAACAGCATTCAAAAACGAAATCAAAGATTTTTTCTTATTTTCATTTCCAAAAATTTTTCTAAAAGCTATGTCGTTGGTTACATCTACGAATTTCATAAAATTAGTAATTTGTTAATTAAAGTTTATCAATTTCGTCTTTACTTAAACCTGTATATTGAATAATTTTTTCAATTGGTTCTTGATTTTCTTTCATGTTTTTAGCTATTAAACAAGCTTTTTTCTTTTCTGCAAACTCTATTCTACCTATTTCATCTTGTTCCTTAATCGATGCTTTGGTATATTCTTCTAATTCCTGTTTTGTCCAATTTTGCTGATTTGCTTCTGAATAGGCTTCTTTTAAGCCTTCATCATGTACATTTTCGGGAATTACATCCAGATTTTCTGCATTTTTAATAAAATATGTCCATTGGTCAATGTTGCTTTTTAATTCTTCTATTGTTTTGGTAAACTTTGGTAATTCAATAAAATTAAATTCCACATCTTGGATTACTTGTTCTTTTGTTTCAACATCCAAAACTTTGTGTTTGCTAAAATAATTTGGATTTTGTCCGATTTCAAATTCTAAAATAGCAATAAAATAAACAGGACTTAGTTTTTTATAATTTCCACCTTTATTTATTTGTGAAATATAGCTTTGGGATGTGTAATAAAGTATGCGTTTATGAAAAAAATCAAATTCAGCAATTTGCATTTCTACAATAAAAACATTTCCATTTTTATCTTTTGCTTTAACATCAACAATGGTAGATTTTCCATCGCTCAATTTTCCCAATTGATACGGATTCGTAATTTCAACATCAACGATTAGTTCATTTTTAGGCAAACTTATAACAGCATTCAAAAACGAAATCAAAGATTTTTTCTTATTTTCATTTCCAAATATTTTTCTAAAAGCTATGTCGTTGGTTACATCTACGAATTTCATAAAATTAGTAATTTGTTAATTAAAGTTTATCAATTTCGTCTTTACTTAAACCTGTATATTGAATAATCTTTTCGGTTGGTTCATTATAATCTTTCATAATCTTAGCAATTTCAAGTTTCCCTTTTTTTTCCGCAAATTCAATTTTCCCAATTTCATCTTGTTCTTTAATTGAAGATCTTGTATATTCCTCCAATTCTTGTTTTGTCCAATTTTGTTGGTTTGCTTCTGTGTAAGCTTCTTTTAAACCTTCATCATGTACATTTTCGGGAATTACATCCAAATTTTCTGCATTTTTTATAAAATAAGTCCACTGATCTATGTTGCTTTTTAATTCTTCTATTGTTTTGGTAAACTTTGGTAATTCAATAAAATTAAATTCCACATCTTGGATTACTTGTTCTTTTGTTTCAACATCCAAAACTTTGTGTTTGCTAAAATAATTT
>JAAFJZ010000261.1 GCA_013298205.1 Cytophagales bacterium | reverse complement strand
TTATCTTTACTAGGTTCTGGTTTTAGTATTTTAGCGTAACGATCAGTGTCGTTAAGCACTTTTATGGCTTCAATTACATCTGGGTCATAATCAAAACTGGCTTCAATGATTCCTTTTCTTAAATAATAACGAGAAACAATTTCATGTTCTAGCATTTCTTTGATTTCGGTTTTGAATTTTATCAAATCCGATTCTTTATTATGTGAAACTTTGGTACTTAGATTCTGAATTTGTTCTTTGATGTCATCATAATATTTTTCTTTTTTTGAAGTCGAAATTAAGGTTTCTATATCGGTTTCAACTTTGGTTTTATAATCATATTCCTTGCCTACAAGCCATTTGGTGAAATCTTGGTATTCAGAATCTTTCAAAGAAAACTCTTTTGCAGAAGTGATGGTCGTGTTTTTTAAAGCAAATTCTGTTGCAAAATCAAAAAGTAAGTTTTTTTCTATTAAACTGAGCGTAATTTGCGCCATTAATGGCTTTTCAACCGTAATATCAGCAGCTACACCTCCACCATCATAAAAAACTCTACCATTCTTTTTGGTTTTAAATGGTACTTTTAATGAGTCAGGAATACTTTCTGCCGCTCCATCTTTGTTTTTGTGACTATAATCTATAGCCTGTATACAACGACCACTTGGAATATAATATTTTGCAGTTGTAACTTTAAGTTGAGAATTGTAACTTAATGGTCTTGTAGCTTGAACTAAGCCTTTACCGAATGTTTTTTGTCCAATTATCACACCTCTATCATAATCTTGAACTACACCAGAAACAATTTCAGAAGCGGAAGCACTTCTACCATTTACCAAAATTACAATCGGAATTTCAGTATCTAAAGCTTTATCAAGGGCATTGTATGTTTTGCTCCATTCTGCTACTTTTCCTTTTGTAATAACAATAGGATTATCTTTTTCTACAAAGATATTTGCTATAGCAATGGCTTCATGTAGCAAACCTCCTGGATTATCACGTAAATCAAAAATAAGTTTTTTGGCACCTTTTGACTTCAAATCCTCAATTGCATCTCTAATTTCCTTAGAAGCACCTGCGGTAAAATCAGTTAAATGGAAATAACCAATTTCATTATCTACCATGCCATGAAAAGGCACATTGTCAACTTTGATTTTTTGTCTTGTTATCTCTAAAGGTATTTCTTCTTTTTTGCCATACCTTTTTAAAACTACTTTTACTTTAGTTCCTGCTTGACCTTTAAGCATTTTGCTTACTTCACCCGTGTTTTTATCGTTTATGATTGTTCCATCTATTGAAATGATTTGGTCTCCTATTCTCATACCTGCGAGTTGAGCAGGAAAACCTTCGTATGGCATTAAAATAATGGTTTTATCACCTCTTTTTCCAATTACAGCTCCGATTCCACCATATTGACCGGTTGTTACAGTACGATAATCTTCAATTTCATCTTCAGGAATGTAATTTGTATATGGATCAAGCGAAGCAAGCATGCCATCTATACCTGATTTTATTAATTTATTTGGATTAACTTCATCTACATAATATCGATTTACCTCCTTGTATAATGTAGCGAAAATATCTAAGTTTTTTGCTATTTCAAAATATCTATCTTCTACTCCTTTAAAAGCAAAACTTAAGAAAGCTACTAAAGAGACAAAAACGATTATTTTTGTGGTTTTATTTTTCTGTTGGGTTCTCATTAATGGAATTTTTGGCTAAATTTTCTGATAAAGTTCGCAATCCGTTTTGAATGCTTTTATCAATTAAAGAATAATTTTCAATTTTACTACTAATATACATGATTCCAATGATTAGTTGCAATTTTTCTTGAAGAATTAATAAATTTTGTGAAATTCTATAAGATTCACGCATTCTACGCCTAATTAAATTACGATTGTTTGCTTTTCGAATTTTCTTTTTGGGAATTGAAAAAATAACTTGTTTTAGATCAGATTTTAATAAAAAATCATTTTCAATTTCTTTTTGAAAATAGTAAAATTTGAAAGGATAAAAAAATAAAGAAGCTCTACTTTGAGAAAAAAGTTGTTCTATGACAGACTTATTTCTTAAAATAGAGCTTTTTTTAAGCTTTAACTTTTTTTGTGAAGTTACTACAATAGCAAGTTAAGCTTTATGTCTTTTCTCGTGAGATACAGATAATCTTTTCCTTCCTTTAGATCTTCTTCTAGCGATAACATTTCTGCCATTTGCAGACAACATTCTCTCTCTAAAACCATGCTTATTTCTTCTTTTTCTCTGTGAAGGTTGAAATGTTCTTTTCATTTGTTTCTATTATTTAAAACGGAGTGCAAAACTAAGTATTTGTTTTTAAAAGTCAAATTTATCATTCAAAATTATTTTAAAAAACTTAATGACCCTCAATTTACAAATAAAACCATTCTAATTTGGTGAAAACATAATAAACAAGACAAATACGAAAAAAAATAGCTACCTTTGTAAAAAAAATAATCCATTAGGGAATTTTTCTATTCCCCGTTACCCAAATTTATGAATCCAATAACAAGTTTTGATGAACTCACTTTATCTGATGATCTTAAACAAGCACTTCAAGATATAAGTTTTACTACGCCCTCTCCTATCCAAGCACAAGCTATTCCTTTTATTCTCGCAGGCAGAGATGTTACAGGTCAGGCTCAAACTGGAACGGGAAAAACTGCTGCGTTTGGCATACCCGCAATTGAAAAAATAGTACTTGAAGACAAAAGTACTCAAGCTTTAATTTTATGTCCTACTCGCGAACTAGCTCTTCAAGTTTCTGAAGAGATGAAACGCTTTGCTAAATACAAACGAAACCTTAAAATTGCTGCCGTTTATGGTGGTGAATCTATTGATAGACAAATAAAAGCACTTAAAATGGGTGCACAAATTGTTGTAGGTACTCCTGGACGTATCATGGACCACATTGATCGAGGCACTTTACGTTTAGACCAAGTAAGAATGATAATTCTTGATGAGGCCGATGAAATGTTAAACATGGGTTTTAAAGAAGATATTGAAACCATTCTTACTGAAATCCCTGAAGAAGACCGTCAAACTGTATTTTTTTCTGCTACCTTACCTACTGAAATTCAAAAACTTACCCGTAGTTTTCAAAATAACCCAGAATTTGTAAAAGTTGTAAACAAAGAACTTACAGTAAACAATATCGAGCAATTGTATTTTGAAATTAAACCTCATTTGAGAGTAGAAGCTATGAGCCGTTTGATTGATATGCATGGCTTAAAATTGATGCTCGTATTTTGTAATACCAAAATTGGTGTGGATGAATTGGTACAAGAACTGCAAGCCAAAAACATTATGGCAGAAGGTATTCATGGTGATTTGCGTCAACAACAAAGAAATAATGTGTTAGCCAAATTCAAAAGTGGCATCATCAATATTTTAGTAGCTACCGATGTAGCTGCACGAGGTATAGATGTTTCTGGTGTAGATTCAGTTTTTAACTTCGATATACCTTTAGATGTAGAATATTATGTACATAGAATAGGTCGTACGGGTAGAGCAGGTAAAAAAGGTAAATCTTTTACTTTTGTTACGGGTAGAAAAGATACATTAAGACTTAGAGATATAGAAAGATATACCAAAGCAGAAATCAAAAAAACGGAAGTGCCTAATAGCAAACAAATTTCAGATTTCAGAAAAGAGCTTTTCGTAGAAAAAATCAAAAATCAAATCAACGAGCAAGATTTAAGCGCATATCAAACTGTTTGTGAAAAACTAAAGACAGAAGGTTACTCATCTCATGATGTAGCTTCTAGCCTGTTAAGTATGTTAATAGACTTATCTGACAAAACTTATCAAGAAGTAGATTTTAACCTAAGTGGAGGTGCTGGTAGAACAGACTCAAGAAATAGCCGAAGTGGAGATAGAGATGGTGGAAGCCGTTTTGAAAGAAGCGAACGCAGTAGCGATAGAGGAGACCGTTATGGCAGAGGAGATAGAGATTCTTCAGCAACTAGAGGCGATAGAGGTGGTGATAGAGGAGATCGTTTTGGACGAGAAAGGAAAACATTTTCAAACGATGGACCACGTTCTGAGCAATATCCTGATACTAACATGGCAAGATTATTCCTTAATTTGGGGAAAAATGATAGAATCAGACCAGGTGATATTGTAGGTGCTATAGCTTCTGAAGCCAATATTGACGGAAAGGTAATTGGTTCTATTGAAATTAAAGACAAGTTTTCCTATGTACAAGTTCCTAAAGAATTAGTTAATCAAGTAATCACTGCAATGGAAAATAACACAATAAAAGGAATAAGAGTAAACCTTGAAGAAGCAAAATAGTTGTAGTTATATATATGAAAAAATTAATTTATCTTATTCTATTAGCTATGTTCTCACTTTCGTCTTTATTCTGTCGTTCTAAAAAAGAAGTCCCTTCCAATTTTCCAAAAAGTATTTATGAAATACCAGTTACCGATATAGAAGGGAAGAAAACAAATCTTTC
>JAAFJZ010000260.1 GCA_013298205.1 Cytophagales bacterium | reverse complement strand
TGCCTGTTGCCCAAGCAGTTCTTAATTTAGCAAGTTTTGGAGACTCTGTTTTAATTTGGTTATGACAATTCATACAAATATTAGAACTCGGTATATTTGCTGATTTTCCCATATATACTCCTGTGTGACAATACACACACTCTATTTTATATTTTCCAGCGTGTAATTTGTGTGAGAAAGCAATAGGTTGAGTTGGAGCATAACCTTGTTGCATCCCTATACTCATGATACCATCAAGTGCTGTTTTGCCTACTATAGCTATGAAGAGAAATGCTACACCAATTTTAAACCATTCACTTCTAAATACTGCATTGTAATCTGCTTTATTCTCTAATATATATGTTTCTGTACTAGTTAAGTCAGACTTAGTTTTTAAGAATTTTTTAAGGATAGAGATAACAAGCACCAACACCAAAATCATAATTATAATTACTACCAATAATAATATCAGTATAATATTAAACATCTTGCTATTGTCTTGGGCAGGAGCTGCTTGAACGCCAGTTCCTGAGGTAGCAATACTAGCTGAGGCTACAAGTTTTGACTCTTCGCTTTTGATATAGGCAAGGATAGATTTGATTTCATCTTCTTTGAAAGAAGGAAAGCTCGTCATAACAGCCTTATTATACTTGGCAAACAATGCCACAGCATAAGGGTCGCCACTAGCGATTACTTTTTGTGAATTGTGAATCCAGTTTACTAACCAAGGGAAAGGTCTTCTTGTCTCTATACCTTTTAAACCTGGACCAACTACAACTTCATCGGTTACTGCATGGCAGCTTACACAATTGTTTTCAAATAAAGATTTACCTTGTGCAACCAGTGCAGGATCTAACTCTGTAGACTTTGGAGCGTCTTGAGCTTGTAATGAAGATGCGATAAATAATATCGTAACAACGATTTTTAACGTTTTAAACAGCTTTTTTAGCATAGGTAAGCTTTTTTTTTCTTATTGTTTTATTTCAAACACTCGCAAATTTAATATCGGAAATTTACTTAACAAACAGTGAAAATTAATTTTTTTTAGTTTTTATTCAAACTATTTGTTAAATAGCTGATATTCAATTATCTAATATTGAATTTATTCCTTAATTTAGAATTGTTTTAAATAATGATATATCCTTTTTAATAATAGTTTTTTTATGCATTTCATTGCTGTTTTTAACCTCAATTTTTTTTTTTTAATTTTTATCTAAATAAAATTCCCTCATTAAATTTACATATAGACTACTAAACTCCAAACTTGGGTAATTTTCATATATTTTAATTATAGATTCTTTTTTTTCTATTTCTTTTTTGCTAAAACCCAATATTACTCTTTTGCAATCTTCAACTAGGTTTTTTGTTATTAAAACTTTTTCAATACAATATATATAGTTGGTTTTTGCAATTTTGATGAATTTTTCAATTGATTCAATAGGAAGTAAACAATAAAAGTATCCTTCTTCATTCAATAAAGCATCTATACAACTTATTAAATCTAAATAAGTTAGATTTAATGTATGTCGTGAAATATTTTTCCTACTTATTGGGCTTTTATATTGATTTTCAAAAAAAGGTGGATTAGATATTACAAGGTCATATTTTGTTTCTTTATTGATTTTGTATTCTAATATAGATGTATGATGAACTACGATTTGGCTTGAGTATTTACTTGTTTCGCAATTGTGTAAGCATAACTTGTAATGTAATTCATCTATTTCTATTGCATCTATAATTGCAGTAGTTTTTTGAGCCAACATTAATGAAAGTAATCCTGTCCCTGATCCGATATCTAAAATATTTTTAACATTTTTACTTGGTTTAACCCATGCACCAAGTATACAAGCATCTGTGCTTACTTTCATTTCAGCACCTGTTTGCTCAATTAAAAACTCTTTAAATTGAAATTTTGACATTTTACTTAATATAAAAATTAAGTTATTGTTGCTTGGTATGCTTTGTATTAAAAAATTAAAAAAATCTTGTTAAAAATCAGTATTTAACTTTTAACAAGATATTATAACTAAAAAAATTATTTTTTTGCAGGTGTAGTTCCCATTGTTTTTAATTTTGAAAATTGAGATGGATTTAAAATCCCTTTCAAATCACTACCAGATGTTGAGATCAACGAAGTTACCATTGCTTTTGGATCTGTAAATTTAGAACCTGTAAGTTTAGTTGTAACTAGAGAAGATACCAAGTTAAATTGATCAGTAGAAAGACCTAACTTGGTTCTCAATGTTTCTAATACTGCTGTCAATTTGCTATCTACAGCTGTTTTTGCCAAATTAGTTACTTGATTAGTAGCATTATTTTTAATATCTGTTCCTGCTTGTTCTAAAGTTTGTGTAGATGGTAAAGATGAAGGTGTAGCTACTGGAGTTGATACTGGTGTGGCAGGAGTTACGACTTTAGGAACATCTTGTTTTATTTGAGCAGGAGCAGTTGAAGGAATGTTTTGAGCATAGGCAAAATTAAATCCAATTAAAATTGAAGCAGAAATGATTACTTTTTTCATATAATTATGTTAAATATGGATGTTTTTTTTGTAAAGTTATTAAATAAATTGATATATTTTTCCTTGGAGCTTTTTTAAAATTCACGGATTCAAGTAAATAAAGTAATGTTTTAATTTAATTTAATTATGTCTCCAACAGATATTTCTCCTTTAGGTTGACCTGCTATTAAATTTTGACCAAAATAAACTTTATTATTTTTCATTCTATACTTAGCTAAAACTTTTAATGGTTCGCTATTTGAAATTAAGCTATTGGTATTTCTAGTTATAATTACACATCTCGAACAAGGCTTTACGGCTTGGAATTTATTTAAACCTATAGAAAAAAAATTGAATTCATCTTCTACAAATGCATCTCCTTCTTCAAAAACAAAATTAGGTCTAAATCTTTCAATATTAATGGGGTTAATAAGTCTTTTGTTAAGGTCGTTTAGACTTTCTTGACCAATTATCAAAAAAGGAAAACCATCTGTAAATGCGGTGAGTTCTTTTTGGAGAGCGTATCTACCATCTACATATCTTTTTGAGCGCAAATCAAACTTAACTAAATCTACTTTGTTATTTAATCTTTCAGAAAACCAATCTCTATACTTTTGAGTACCTGATAAAGCTTTTAATTCGGCACTCCATATTGTAACTTTTTTTGAAACTATAAAATCTTCCTCGTTAATTTCAATTATTTCATTTGTTTTTTTGTATCGTACAAATAAAATGTTGTTTTCAAAAAAAGGATAAAAATTTGCCATTTCAGGCAATTCTCGCTGCGTTATAAAATTATTGTTTTCATCTATCAACATCCACCGCCTATCATGTTCTAAGCCTAAATAATCAAACTTCGATTTCTCTAATTTTATTCCAGCTAAAGATTTAATAGGGTAAATAAAAATTTGCGATATATGCATTTATTACTGAATCCTTGTAATTTTAAAATAAAACTAAATTATAAACTATTTTCGAATTGCTGTAATTGGAACTTCAATTATCAAATCCGAACGAATAGGTATTCCACGCATTTTTTTTGGAGAAAATTTCAAAGATTTTAAAATCATAATACATTCGTCTTTCCAACCATTTCCTGGATCTTTAATCAAATATATACTTGAAATCGTGCTATCTCTTTCAATTGTTAGATTAGCCATTAAATTCCCTTGGGCTAAAGATTTTATTTGTTCAGTAGTAAAACTTAGTTTATCGTGAATGTTTTTAGATAATTTTAAGTCTCCTCCAGGATAAAAGGAATCGTCTCCAGTGTTTTTAAAAGCTTCTATTGTGCTTAAACTATCACTAATTTTTTTTTCTTTTTTAGTTTGTTGAGCAATCGAAATTTGAGACAGAAAACATAATGCACAAGTAAAGAGAAATAAAATTCTAGACATAGTTATAATTTTAAAGAAAGAGAATCAATACTAATGCTCAGTTTAGTATTGATCAAGATTTAAATGTGGTTTTGTTTTAATTATTATTTTTTTAGTAAATCTCTGATTTCTCCTAGTAATTTTTCTTCGTTTGAAGGAGTTGGAGCTGCAGGAGCAGGAGCTGCCGCTTCTTCTTTTTTCTTAGCATTGTTAATTGCTTTAATCATCAAGAAAATAACAAATGCAATTATTGTAAAGTTAAAAACTTCTTGCATAAAATTGCCAATATTCATCGTTACTGCCTCTTTTAGAACAGTACCAGCGGCATCAAGCTCAGCAGCTTTTAAGGGTATTTTAATTGAAGTGAAGTTTACTCCACCTAAGAGCAAACCTATAGGAGGCATAATTACATCAGCTACAACAGAGCTAACGATTTTTCCAAATGCTCCACCAATAATAACTCCAACAGCGAGGTCTACTACATTTCCTTTAATTGCGAAATTTTTGAATTCTTTTATGATTGACATTAATTTATAATTTAGTTTATTTTGTATTTATTTAATATAGCAATGTAATTAATAAAAATTTAAAATCAAAATTTTAT
>JAAFJZ010000026.1 GCA_013298205.1 Cytophagales bacterium | reverse complement strand
TCAGGTTTCCTTAGCTTCAAGTCGTAAGAGTAAAAAGCTATGGTAAACAAATCGTCTAACTTATTGATATTAAATTGTTTACTAAGCATTTCGTGCATAAAATCTATGTGTATACGATTGGTATTGCTTAGAAGGTACAGTTTGTATTTTTCTTTGAGCAAAATTAGCTTTTCTATCCTCGCTGGGGGCAAATAAGTAATTACACTATTCCAAAGCTGGTCTAGCAAAATATCATCAATCGAAAGCCCAAGTTCGTTTTTTATATTTTTTCTAAACTCATCGCGACTCATTTCATCCCTTTCAAATTGTTCATTTAAATGATGGATTTTTTCAAAAAGCACATCCTTTTCCAGATTGGAATAAGACAAAAATCGATTAAATGCAGCGTCAACGTCTATTTCTACAATTACAGCTCCAAGATCAAAAAGTAGGTTTTTAATAGTCGTGAATTCCAATTTTGGTTTTTGTTTAAATCAATAAAATGGTATTTTTATTATAAGCGAAGTCTCATTAGCAAGAACACCATGTGAACGAAAGCTAATATTTGGGCGAGTCCCTATCGGGTCGGGCTATCGCTACAAGTCCTCGCTACGTGCCTTCGCTGTGGGCTTTTCGCTCTATCCCTCTCGCACTTAGGTCAACGAATTAATTCTTTTTAATGAAGCAAAATTAGCTAAAAATTCTATAAAGACAATGTCCTCACACCCTGCGCAGCCATGTATGCGCTACTCCAAGCCGCTTGAAAATTAAAGCCACCTGTTACACCATCTATATTCATCACTTCACCTGCAAAGAAAACACCTTGATGGGTTTTGGATTGCATATTTGTAAAATCTATTGTATCCAAATCTACTCCGCCAGCGGTTACAAATTCATCTTTAAAAGTGTTTTTTCCTTTCACTTCCATTTTACATTCACAAATCAAGGTAGCCAGCTCATCCAATTTTTTCTTCCCACATTCCGCCCAATTGACTTGATGGATTTCTATTTGTAAGCAAATTTTCTCCCAAAAGCGATTGGGAATGCCTTGAAGATGGTAGTTTTTAATTTTTTGTGTAGGAATTTTGTCTTTGTTGAGCATAAATTCTTTAAGCAAGTCTGCTTTTTTAATACCTCCAAGCCAATTTATATGTAAAATAAATTGATATTGTTTTTCACACATTTCCCTTGCAGCCCAAGCCGATAATTTCAAAACAGCAGGTCCGCTCAAGCCTTGATGTGTGATTAGACAATCTCCTTGTACACTTTTTGAATAAATCGGTGTAGAAACTTGCACATTTTTGAAGGAAATTCCTGAAAAACCTTCTAAAAGTCCATGCGAAATTTTGAAAGTAAACAATGAAGGTACTGGTTTGATAATTTTGATTTCTTTTTTGGCTAAGAGTTCCCACATCAAAACGCTTGAGCCTGAAGCAAATATAATGGCATCGAAATACAACTTTTTATCTATGTTTGTAAAGCTAAGGCTCCATTTTGAATTACTTCTTTCAAAATCCTGTAAACCAGTAGAATAGCTAATTATGACATTTAACCTTTTCGCTAAATTCTCAAAACAATCAATGATTGTTTGTGAGGAATTACTTTCAGGGAAAATCCTTCCATCGGCTTCAACTTTGGTTTTTACTCCTCTTTTCTCCAACCATTCTATCATATCTTTAGGTTGAAAAACACCAAAAATAGCTTTTAATTCCTTGCCTCCTCTGGGGTAAAATGTGGATAGTTTTTCGGTATCGAAGCAGTTATGGGTAACATTGCACCTACCACCTCCCGAGACACGAACTTTACTCAAGCCTTCTTTACTTTTTTCAAAAATATGCACTTCAAAATCAGGCGATATTTCTTTGATACATAAAGCACTAAAAAAACCGGCTGCACCTCCGCCTATGATGGCTATTTTCTTCATTAGAAGGTAAAATTAGCACTAATCAAAACGCAAAATATTAAACTACCTTACCAAAAAGATCAAATTCTTGGGCATTGTCGATAACAACATGTACAAAATCGCCATTTCTAAGATATGTATTTTCAGCTGGAATCAAAACCTCATTATCAACTTCTGGTGAATCGTATTCAGTGCGCCCTACAAAATACCCAGACTCTTTTCTATCTATTAAAACTTTAACTGTTTGCCCGATTTTTTTGAGATTATGTTCCAAAGAAATTCCAGACTGCAACTCCATCAATTTCTCTTTTCGTTTAGCCATGGTAGCTTTTTTCACTTTGGGTTCTATGTCAAAAGAATGAGTTTGGTCTTCATCGGAATACTCAAAAACGCCTAGTCTATCAAATTTAGCTCTTTCTACAAAATCATAAAGTTTGTCAAACTCTTGTGGAGTTTCGCCTGGATGTCCTACAATTAATGTAGTTCTGATAGCGATTTCAGGTATTTTTTCTCTAATATCAAAAATAAGCTTCTCCGTTTTTTCTTGGGTAAGCCCCCTTCTCATAAGCTTCAACATCTCGTCTGAAATGTGTTGTAAAGGCATATCAAGGTATTTGCAAACATTGCTTTTGGCTTTCATAACATCCAAAACATCCATCGGGAAGCCCGCAGGATAAGCGTATTGCAACCTTATCCATTCTATTCCTTCTACATCACTTAGCTTTTCTATCAACTGTGCCAATGCCCGCTTTTTGTAAATGTCTAATCCATAATATGTTAAGTCTTGTGCAATTAAAATCAACTCTTTTGTGCCATTTTTTGCTAAATTTTTAGCAAGCTTTAAAATTTCTTCTTCTGGGCGAGATTGATGTTTGCCTCGCATAATGGGAATGGCACAAAAGGAGCAAGGTCTATCACAACCTTCGGCAATTTTCAAATAAGCATAATGCGCAGGTGTAGAAAGCAATCTTTCACCTACCAATTCATGTTTGTAATCTGCTTTAAATTGTTTAAGTAATCTTGGCAAATCTCTTGTTCCAAAATAAGCATCTACCAAGGGAATGTCTCTTTCCAAATCGGATTTATATCGCTCTGAAAGGCAACCTGTTACAAAAAGTTTGTCTATTTTATTGTTGGCTTTGGCATCGGCATAGAGCAATATGGTATCTATAGACTCCTGCTTTGCATTTTCTACAAAGCCGCAAGTATTAATAATTACAATACGTGAGCTATCGTCTTGCTCTTCATGTGCGGCATTGATCCCGTTGGCTTGAAGCTGGGTTAAGATTTCTTCCGAATCAACAATATTTTTAGAGCACCCTAAAGTGATTATATTTACTTTGTTTTGAACAGTGCCTTTGGTTTTCAAAGCTGGATTTTTAGTGTTGAAATGAAAAATTATTCTATTTCAGAGGATAAACCTCTGTTGCAAATGGCATTTCTAATTGGAGAAAGGGAAGTATAGTCACCTCTTTTTACACTGCATTTTCCTTTATAATGAATTAGTAAAGTACATTGTTCTGCTTGTTCGCTCGTATGACCGCAAGTGTCTATAAGTGTTTCGATTACATGATCAAAAGTATTTACATTGTCGTTATAAACCACAATGTTGTAAAAATCTTCTAAAACGGTATCATTTTCTAAAAGCACTAATTCTTCAGTATCTATGCTCATGTTTTCAATTTAATTTTTTTGTAAAATTAATCATAGTGAATGTTTTTTCATTGTTTTAATTGAAAAATGATTTTTCCACAAAATTTAACTTTAAAAAATATTTTGAACTCTTCTTAAAGTTAAAAACTATGGATCTTTTATTAACCATTCAACTTTCTCCCAAACTCTTTCTACTTTTATGTCATTTATATTGAAGTCTGATTCATATTTATACTGATGGCTAAGTTTTTCAAACCATTCTTTTTGGTAAAATTTCACATCTGGATACGCAAAAACGCCATTTACATTCATTTCTGTTGGGTAAGGAGAATATCTTCCAAAATGCTTTCCGTTAGATATACAAATAAATGGCGTATTGATAGCTGCCGCAATATGAATAGCTCCTGTATCGTTTGAAATCAATATTTTTGCGTCATTTAAAATATGAGCCAATTCTATTAAAGTAGTTTTGCCACACAAATTAGTTATATTTTCATTAGGGAAAACGGTTTTAATAGAATTCCCCAATTCATATTCATGGCTAGAGCCACATATTAGAATTTGGTATTTTCCTTTATCAATTAACTTTTTGGCTAAAAGGGCAAAATTCTCTATGTTCCATTGTGTTTTTACTTGACTAGAACCAGGGAAGATTACAATGCTGTTTTTTTTATTGCCCAAACCTAGGTTTAAAGATGTTTGTGAAATCTGAATGTCAATATTCATATATTTTTTCACAAACTCTTTATTTCTGCCAAATTCAAATAAAACGCTTTGATTTGAATTTATAATTTGGGTATAAAAAAATGTAGTTACAAATTGAAGCACACGATTGGTATTGTGCAAACTCCCATCAAAAGCCACTTTTTGTCTCGCACCAGACACAAAACAAATCCAATCTATGGTATGGGTGCGAGAATAAGTAGGCTGAACGATGGTTTCAAAACCCGATTCTCTAATTGCTTTTAAAAAGTGAAATACATACATCCAATTCGTCTCGTATTTTTTTAAATTTATATATTGAAACTCATCACACAAGTCTTTATCTATTGTAGATGTGAAGTCTTTAACCACATTTGTACATAAATAGGTGATTTTTTTGCCTTTAAAATGTTGTTTGTAAAATGGTATTAAATTACGAAAAAGTATATAATCGCCTATTCCATCGGTTTTGATGAGCAAAACTCCATTTTGACTTTTGGCTTTTTTGCAAATTGCTTTTACCCAAAGCGTTATGAAAAAATAGATTATGAATTTGATTGTGATTTTTAAACTTTTCACTTTATATCTAGATTCTTTTTAACTACTAGCAATGGCTTTGAGTTCCCAAGTATAAATTACTGGACTGGGTTTATGAAATGGACTACCTGTAACATGATTCCAAAACCAAACTTTAAATTTATAAAATTTTAAAAAAAAGGCTTTTAAATTTTTGATCATAAAATTCGATTGCATAGTTCCATAAATATCTAAAAAGTATACGGTTTTAAATCCAGCTGATTTTAAAACATATATTAAACTACCCGCAGTAAAAAGCCATGTATGGGTAAAATCTTCAAACATCCAATAAGGGCCTGTATTAGATTGCGCATTAGGTACCATTACACACAATTTACCATTCTCAGATAATATTTCTGACTTAATAACTTTTAATGTGTCTATTATTTTATTTTTTTCTATATGTTCTAAAACATGACTCATAATAGCAAAGTCATTTTTAGCAAAAATAAGATTTTGATAATCTGTTATATTTTCAATTTTAGCCACATTTAAACCATTTTTTTGGCAAAAATCCACCGATTCATTAGAAATATCTATGCCTTTTACATTAGTATAGCCTAATTGTTTTAGCTTTAAAAGTGTTTGCCCAAAACCACAGCCAATATCTATAATTTCAGCATTTTTATTTAAAGGAAGCTCTTTAAGTAAATATAATGGTATTTCATATGCTGAATAATACTGTTCATGAACACCTCTTCTGCTAAAGTAGTCGTTCTCTTGAATAATCCTGTCTGTTGACATATTAAATTTTATTAAAATTGAATTTACCGATTAATGAATTTAGAAATAAAATATCTCCTAAAGCTTTAAGTTGCATTTTACATAAATGACGTGTTTTTTTAAAAACAAAAGTGAAATAGTTGACATCACAAAATGAGATAACAGTGAAGAAACAACTGCACCTATAATACCATATTGAGGAATAAGTATAATATTGAAACATATACTAAAAATGCAGCTTATTAAAATTCTTGAGAATAGAATATTTGTATATTTTTCTATATACAAATAATTGCTACAAAAGTATTCCCAAGCTACGAAAATTACGCTCCAAGTATGAATAGCTAGAATAATAGCTGATGACATATATTTTTCCGCATAAATTTTTGAAATAATAGATGAAGAAGAAACAGATATTAGAAAGGAAAAAATAATCCCAATAACCAAAGAAGCCTTGAAAAAAAATTGTATTTTTTGAAGAAATAAATTTTCATTCTCATTTTTAAGTTGAATCAAAGAAGGAAAAATCGAGCTGGAAACTATTACAGGTACAAAAAACCAAATCTCAGAAAGTTTTAGCGCTGCACTGTAAATGCCAAGTTCTTTAGCATTGAGTATTGTAGAAATTAAGATTTGATCTATTTTGATGTAAATAATATAAAGTACAGTGCCTAAAATTAAAAGATATTGATTTTTAAGAATGTCTTTGATGAATTCAAAATCGAATTTAAAATTAAAAAAGTTGTTTTTTGTTGAATATGAATAAGAAATAATCATAAAAACTCCTGAAAGAATCAATTCTACACAAAAACTCGCAATAAACCATTCTATACTATAATGATTGAGTAGTAAAAAAATTCTGAAAGCTGATATTACTAAAAAAGAAGCATTTTTGGCAAAAACTGTAAATTTGGAAAGCAAATGCGATTGATAATAAGAATCGATGGTATCTAGGCTTACAAAAAGATTGCCAAAACTGATCAATAAAATAGCAAATGAGCTTGTGGAATATGTCTGTGAAAAAAATAAAACATAAAATAAAATTCCTACACACGTAAGTAATCCTAATACTAGTCTTACAATAAAGAAATTACCAATGATTTGTGAGGTTGAAGCTTTTTGTTCTAGCAAAGATTTGACAATCACAGAATCTAAGCCACTCCCGCAAAGGGCAGCCACAAAACTACCAAAAATTAAGCCTAAACTTATGAACCCAAATCCTTCAGGCTCAAGGTAGCGAGCTATCCAAGCATTCAAAAATAAACCTATTCCCATTCTCAAAACCTTATCTAAAAATAACCAACTAATATTTTTGGAGATTTTGAGGTATTCAGGTGAGGAAAGAAGCTTTGAGAAAAATTTCAATACTTGTTATTTTTTATAAGTATCAAAATTAAATAAAGTTTCACACTCTATTGTAGAGAAGTATAAAAACTCGTTTATTAATCCATTAAACTTTGACTCGAGCCGTACTTTAGCGTCTAAAAATCTATTTTATAATACAACAATGGTAGAAAACCCAATTGTGGAGATTCTTTGATTGTTTTATTTGGGTCAGGATTGGGTGTATAAGATAAAGCGAGCAAATTTCGTTGTCTGGTAAGGTTTATTAAATCCAAAACGATTTCATGTGTGATTTTTTTGGCATTTATTTTATACCCAATTCTCAAATCGCATCTAAAATAATCTCTAAACTGTTTTGAATTTCGATTGGCATCATCATAAACCAGTTCTTGGGCTGCATTGCTGGCTGCTATATCGGGTGGTCCATACCTTCTTCCGCCTGCTAGAGTAAGTTTTAAACCTAGGCTTATGGTATTATTCTTGTTTTTGCCAAAGATAAACTCTTTTCCTACCAATAAATTAGAGGCATAAACGCCATTAAAATCTGTGTTGCGGCTTATTCCATCGCTTCCTTTGTATTTGGAATCAAACAATGACATGGAAACTAAAAAGAAATAGCTTTTGCTGTAAAATTTTTCTACTGTAAGTTCTATTCCGTAATTTTCGCCCGTGCCTTTGTTTACCAAAACACTATCAGAAAAGGTTCTTGAAAAACCAGAACCCTGGTTAAGCAAAGAAAATGAAGACCGACCTTGTGTAACGGGTACATTCCAAAGATTTTGGTAATAAGCTTCGGCTTTGATTCTAAAATAACGGTTTATTACATAATCGTAAGTAGCTATAAAATGCTGAGATTGTGATAAACCCATGTTTTGGTTAATAATTTTGGAGCTACCATCAGCTTGCAAAACCTTTTGAAAGTAGGCATAATAAAGCTGGGTTTGGCTATGCAAACCATAACCTACAGAAATTGCCATTTTAGGATTAAATTGCCATTTCAAACCCATTCTAGGTTCGGGCGGAGAATATGAATTGTTGTTAAGTGAAAAATAAGTGAAATGTAGCCCCGTAGTAAGCGTTAATTTTTCATTCAACCTAAATTTAAGTACCGCATAAGGCTGCCATAAAAAAGCACTTCCTTTATAATCCCAGCGTAAAAGCCAAGGTTTCGAGCCATCTAATCTTACGCTGTCTAAAA
Source organism: Cytophagales bacterium (assembly GCA_013298205.1). GTDB lineage: Bacteria > Bacteroidota > Bacteroidia > Cytophagales > UBA9547 > JAAFJZ01. Next base: position 4,707 of record JAAFJZ010000026.1, on the reverse strand, counting down.
GATTGTAGTGAATCATGTCTCCCAAAAAACCTGTTTTTAACGTGATTCTGTTGCTTATTTTTTTGTTGATAAACCATGAAGCTGAAAATTTGCCTACATCAAAAGCGGATGCCAAAATCGGGGTGATTCCCGTAACCGAGCCCGTTTCATTGAACCTAGCTATAAGGTTATGGTTAGATTCCATTCTTTGCAAAGAACTGGATAAGGTAAGTTTGGTAAATGAAGAGCTATTCCAAGAATATGCATGGCTCACACCAACTACACCCATATAGGTACGAAAATATTGGTCTCTATTTACAGGTCCATACAAATCTTGAGGCAAAGTGTCGCTTTTGCTATTTACGATATCAATCGAGCTGCCACCACCAATACCAAAGATACTAATATTGCCATATTTTTGGGTAGGAAGCATAATTTTAAAACCTGCATCACCGTATTTGGGCACCGCATCAGTGCCAATCGGAACGCGCAAAGATTTCAGCATTTCGAGTGTAGAATAGCGAGCCGTAACTAAGTATGAAGCCCTTTTGCCTTTTTTAAATGGGCCTTCTGTTGCGGCTTCAGCACCCAAAACGCCAAATTGCATGGTGTATTCTCTTTTTTCGGTATTTCCTGTACGCATTTTCAAATCAAAAACACCTGAGAGCGCATTGCCATAACCAGAAGGAAAAGCTCCTGTCATAAAATCGGATGTTCCCAAATATTTATTATTTAAAATAGAAACAGGACCACCTGTAGAACCCGAAACGGCAAAATGGCTAGGATTGGGAATATCCACATCTTCCAATCTCCAAAGCAAACCCAAGGGAGAATTTCCCCTGATTACAATATCATTTCTGGAATCATCTGTGCCTTGTACACCCGCAAAATTGGAAGCCATACGAGCAGGATCTTGCCTAGAAGCGGCATATCTTTCCGTTTCGTCCAAGCTAAATGTTCGTGTACTCACCATCGAAAGGTCGTTTACGGTTCCAGCTTTATCTATAGCCAAAACCTCAATTTCAGAAAGATTCACCAAAGATTCTTCCAATTCTATGTTAAGTACACTTTCTTTTCCTGTGTTTAAAGTTACATTGGCTTGGCTAAATGGATTATAACCTACCATAAAAACTTTGACTTGGTACCTCCCAAGCGGTAATTTTTCAAATCGAAATCCTCCATTTTCATCAGACAAAAAGCCAAATTGTCTGCCAGAATCGTTAATAGCCACCACAGAAACACCTTGCAGGTAGGCTTTAGATTCTTTGTCTATTACAGTGCCTCGAATATTTTGGGTAAAATTTTGAGCTAAAATATCAGTAGTAAAAATTATAAAAATTAAGTAAATGAATAAATATTTTATTCTCATAATTAAAAGTTAATAAGGCATAAATCATAAAAAATAATTTTTCGTTATTCTGAATTGCTAAAGTTTCAAAATAACGAAAAATTTACAAAATTTTCTAAAATAATATATAAAAACCTTACTTATTAATAGCCACTTTTTTGAAAATAGCATCAATAATTTGTCTGGTATTTACGCCATCGGCTTCGGCTTCATAATTGAGAATGATTCTGTGGTTGAGTACATCCATACCTACTTCTTTGATATCTTCTGGCAAAACAAAGTCTCTTTGGTTGAGGAAAGCCATCGCTTTGGCTGCTAAATTGAGATTGATACTCGCTCTAGGTGAAACGCCAAATTGGATATATTCCGCCTCTTTGGTTAAGCCATAATTTTTAGGAAAGCGTGTAGCAAAAACAATCTCTATGATGTATTTTTCTAAAGCTTCACTTATTTTAATTTGGTTTACGGCATCACGAATGGCAAAAATATCTTCAATGCTCAATTTAGGTGTAATTTCCACCTTACTTTGCATATTCGACATTCTACGCATAATTTCTAATTCCTCTTCTTTTTGTGGATAATCTACAAAAATCTTCATCATAAAACGATCTACTTGCGCTTCGGGCAGCGGATACGTTCCTTCTTGCTCAACGGGATTTTGGGTAGCCAAAACCAAGAATGGTTTATCCAGTTTATAGGTTGTGCTACCAATCGTAACCTGCTTTTCTTGCATAGATTCCAACAAAGCTGATTGCACTTTTGCTGGAGAACGATTGATTTCATCTGCCAAAATAATATTGGCAAAAATAGGTCCTTTTTTTACTTCAAAATCTCCGTTTTTTTGGTTGTATATCATTGTTCCCACCAAATCGGCTGGCAATAAATCGGGTGTAAACTGAATTCTTTGAAATTTTAGATCCAAAGCCCTAGCTAAAGTATTTACTGTCAATGTTTTGGCTAGCCCTGGTACACCTTCCAACAAAATATGCCCATTGGTAAAAAGTCCGATAAGCAAACGTTGAATCAAGACATTTTGCCCAACCACTACTTTTCCTATTTCTTCAGTAATTTGGCCTATTTTTTCATGTAAAATTTGGTTATTCTCTTCCATAAATTAAATAATTTTTAGTTTTTAAGCTCTATTAGCATACATTTCATCATAATATTTTTGGTATTCACCAGAAGTAATGTTTTGCATCCACTCTGCATTTGCCAAATACCAATCTACCGTAATTTCTAAACCTTCTTCAAATTGTAAAGATGGTTTCCAACCCAATTCGTTCATAACTTTTTGAGCATCAATGGCATACCTTAAATCATGCCCAGCTCTATCGGTTACATAAGAAATCAATTGTGCAGACTCGCCCTCTTTTCTGTTTAGCTTTTTATCCATCACTTTGCACAGCAAATGAATCAACTCGATATTGTGCCACTCATTAAAACCTCCAATGTTGTAAGTTTCCCCCAATTTTCCATTATGAAAAATAACATCTATTGCTATGGCGTGGTCTTTTACATATAACCAATCTCTTACATTCTCTCCTTTTCCATATACAGGAAGTGGTTTTTTGGTTAAAATATTATTGATAAACAAGGGAATCAATTTTTCAGGAAACTGATTGGGCCCATAATTGTTAGAGCAATTGCTGATTACGCAAGGGATTTTGTAGGTATTATGAAAAGCCCTTACAAAGTGATCTGAAGCTGCTTTTGATGCGGAATAGGGTGATTGTGGGTCGTAAGAAGTGGTTTCAGTAAAAAACTCATTCTCATTATGCAAAGAGCCATAGACTTCATCTGTAGAAACATGATAAAATAGATGATTAGGCTCTGTTTTCCATAATTTTCTACTAGCGTTAAGCAAATTTACTGTACCAATTATGTTGGTTTTGATAAATGCCAAAGGATCTGTAATCGAGCGATCTACGTGAGACTCTGCAGCCAAATGAATTACATCTGTAAAGCCAAAATCATTGAAAATGCCATCTATAAAATCAGAATCGTTTATGTCACCTTTGATAAAATGGTAATTGGGTTTATCATTCAAATCACTATTATTAGCCAAGTTGCCCGCATAGGTGAGCATATCTAGGTTATAAATTTGGTAGCTTGGGTATTTTTCTATAAAAAGACGTACCACATGCGAACCGATAAAGCCCGCACCACCTGTAATCAATATTTTTTTATTTGTCATATTTGTTTGAACTAGCTTTTCCGTATCTTAATTGTACTACTTCTCTTTCTGTAAGCATTCTCCAGCTGCCTCTTGGTAAATCTTTCTTGGTCAAACCGGCATACATTACTCTATCCAATCTCATGACATCATAGCCCAAAGTTTCAAAAGTTCTTCTTACCAATCTATTTCTACCTTCGTGTATTTCTATTCCCAATATGGTTTTGTCGGGTGAAACAATTTCCACATCGTCTGGTTTGAACATACCATCTTCCAACATAATACCTGATTTTAGTTTTTCAAAATCATTGGCAGTCATGGGTCTTTCCAAATCTACTTGGTAAATTTTGCTCATGTGTTGTGAAGGGTGCGAAAGACGCTCAGTAAGTTCGCCATCGTTGGTAAAAACCAGCAATCCAGTCGTGTTTCTATCCAATCTACCTACAGGATAAACCCTTTCTTTGCACGCATTTTTTATCAATTCCATCACCGTTTTCCTTTCATTAGGATCTTGGGTTGTGGTGATAAAATCTTTGGGCTTATTAAGCAAAATGTAAACGAATTTCTCTTTTTGAAGAATTTTAGAGCCATTTTTAACTACATCACCTGGGTTTACTTGAAAACCCATCTCTGTAATTTTTTTACCATTTACAGAAATAAGACCATCTTTTATAAGCTGATCTGCCTCTCTACGTGAGCAAACTCCTGCGTTTGAAATGTATTTATTTAATCGTGTTGTTGTGCTTTCTTCTTTGGCAAGCTCTTCATGTTCTTGCTTTTTCTTGTAGGCTTTTTCTACTTCCTTGGTGCGAAATCCGCTTTCTTGAAGGAAAGTTTCTCTTTCTTTTTCGATAAAAAATGCTCCTTTTGATCCTTTTCTTTCTCCTTTGTTATCGGCTGACCTAAATTTTGAAGCTGCAGCAGCACCATAACTAGTTCGAGCAAAATTCGCCTTTCTTTCCCCGCTACCTGTTCTTTCTCCACCGAAAGGTCTAGGTTTTCTTTCCGAATCTCCTCCTTCTTTTCTAAATGATGGTTTTCTATCACCACCAAAAGATTTTTCTCCTCCAAAAGGTCTTGATTTCCTTTCCGAATCGCCCTCTTCTTTTCTGAATGATGGTTTTCTATCACCACCAAATGATTTTTCTCCTCCAAAAGGTCTTGGTTTCCTTTCTGAATCTCCTCCTTCTTTTCTAAACGATGGTTT
>JAAFJZ010000259.1 GCA_013298205.1 Cytophagales bacterium | reverse complement strand
TATGCTTTATGCCAAGCTATACCCGGACCAACTTCTACTCAAACCATTACAGCAATTGGGCTTAAATTGGGTGGTGTAAGGTTAGCATATTTTACACTTTTGGTTTGGGCATTACCAGCTTGTTTACTCATGATTTGTGCTGCTTTTTTTATAACTTATCTTGATTATATGAAGATAAATCTTTCTTTTACCAAATTTATTCAACCTATGGCAGTAGGATTTGTTTCGTATTCAGCTTACATTATCAGTTCCAAAGTTGTAAACACAAAAACAGCAATCACTTTACTCATTTTATCGGCCATCATTTCCTATTTTTTTAATACGCCTTGGATTTTACCTTTTTTGATTTTGGCAGGTGGAGTAGTTTCTGCTTTTAAATATAATAAAATTACACCCAGCCCGAAAGCTGAATTTTCTGTTCAATGGTCTAATTTCGTGCTTTTTTTAGCTGTTCCAATAGTCGCTGCACTAATTGGTCATTTTACAAGTTGGAGACCTATAAGATTATTTGAAAATTTTTATCGAAATGGCAGTTTTATTTTTGGTGGTGGGCAAGTATTGATTCCTTTGCTTTATGGTGAGTTTGTAGAATATAAAAATTACCTTACTTCTCAAGAATTTTTATCTGGATATGCTTTTGTTCAAATCCTGCCTGGTCCAGTTTTTGCATTTAGTTCTTACATAGGGGGCTTATCTATGCGTGGGCTGGGTTGGTACAATCAAGTTATCGGTGGTTTGTTTTCATCAGCAGGCATTTTTTTGCCCGGTACATTTTTAATATTTTTTATTGTTCCATTTTGGAATTATTTAAAAAATTATCGTATTATAAAAGCCTCATTAGAAGGAATTAATGCTGTAAGCGCAGGCTTAGTTATTTCAGCAGCTATACTTTTATTCAAACCCATTCAAGAGAATTTTGTCAATTATTCTATAATAGGAGGTACTTTAATTGTGCTTTTATATGGAAAAATTCCTGCCCCTTTTCTTATCATTGGAGGGATTTTATTAGGGATTTTTTTGTGATTTTGGTTTTATTGATTATTGCAAATTAGTAAATTGTTCTAAAAAATTCTCTATAGCTTTTGTGAATTGTGGATGAGTGATTTCAGAATGGTTTATCATCAATGAAAAAGGGTACAAATTTCCGCTTTTCCCTATAATATATCCAGCAAAACATTTAACTGAAGAAGTAGTACCTGTTTTGGCTATTAAATTACCTTCTAGTTTAGAGTTTTTAAATAAATTGGAAAGAGTTCCTGTTTTTCCAGCTATCGGAAGACTATTTTTTACATCATTGAAATATGGTTTTGATTTTATTTTGTGTAAAAAGTTCATCATTGAATTGGGAGTAATCAAATTTTGAACAGAAAGACCGCTTCCGTCTTGAAGGTAAATACCTAGTGAATTGCGACTATTTTTAAAGTAAAATGATTCAAGCGTTTGACCACATTTTTCCCAAGAATTGTCTGTTTTTAATTCAGAGCAAGATACTTTTAAAATGTTTTCAGCATATAAGTTAAGACTTTTAAGTAAAGTTTGTTTGACAATATCTTTCAGTAATGGAGAAAATTTCTTAAAAATAGCCAAAGAATCTTTTGTGGAAAGTATAATATTTTGGTTTACTGTTTGAATTCCATTTTTACTTAATTCAAATGCAATAAGGTTTGAAAACTGAATCTTTGGATCCGGTATAGCACCTTTAATCGTGATTTTTGAGTTTGAATTTGGTGTAATTCCAGTTAAATAATGATAATTAGAAAATGTTCCACCTTTAATATAAACTTTTTCTTTTTTTAAATTGGTGTCAATTTTAGTGAAATTTTCAAATTTAAAAAATGACATAGGTTGACTAAAACCTGAAATCGTATGATTTTTTGAGTCATTAGATGCTTTTTCTAGATAAATTTCATACATATTTTCATTGATAACCATAGCAGAAACAGGCGGTGCATAATAATTTCCAATGTCCATCCATAACCAACCATCAGCTATTGGGTCTTTGCCAAACAATTGGTCATTGATTTTAATATTTCCTAAAATCGTATCTATATTCAACTTTTTTAAGGAATCGCAAACGCTTTTTAAAACAAATGGGTAATAATTTTTTTTATCAAATCTTTCACAACCAAAACTTGGATCGCCTTTTCCAATAATAATTAGGTCTCCAACCCAAGCTTTATTTTTTAATTTTCCTTTTAAAACGAATTCTGTTTTGAATTGATAATTTGACCCCAAAGTTTCTAAGGCAAAACATGAGCTAATTATTTTTAAAGTAGAAGCTGGTTCAAAAGATTTATAAGATTGGTATTGATGAAGAATTTCTCCAGATTGGGCATCACCTAAAGAAAACCCCCAAATAGATGATGCAATTGCAGGATTTTTATCAAAAATTGTAAAATAATCTGTTTTTTGGGCTGATGTTAAATTTGAACAAATAAATTGTAATACGATAAAGTATAGTAAGCATGGACAAAAAGAGTATGTTGTAAATTTCAATTGGTTTTTTTAGTTTTAAATTTTAGTTCATAAACAAACCTAATCAAATCTTTTATTTAATCAGTTTTTTGGGTTTTATTTCAAGGTAAAAAATATTTTAAAATTGTTAGTAAACAAATTAAATGTGTACAATAATCAAAACAGTTTTGAGTAAAAAAAATCTTAAATTGGCATATTTGGTTTAAAGTAACAAAAAAGTGTACTATATAGTTATAAATATCCTAAATTTGCTCTTTAATAAAATAAATACTAGCTTTTAAATAGAGCATGAATTCTCAAAGACAAAAAAAATTTTCAAAACTAATCTTACAAGAGTTGGCAAATATTTTTTTAAAAGAAGCCAATTCTAGGTTTGGAAATGTGTTTATTACTGTAACAGATACCGAAGTAAGCCCAGATTTATCTGTTGCAAAAATACATTTGAGTATAATGCTTTCAGACAAAAAAGAACAAATACTTAAGAAAATCAAACAAGATACCAAATTTATCAGAACAGAATTGGCAATGAAAATTAAAAAGCAAGTAAGAATTATCCCAAATTTGGTATTCTTTTTGGATGAATCAGCAGATTATGCACAAAAAATGGATTCTATTATTACCTCCCTTAATATACCCAAAGAGTTAAATTAACTAAAAATACTTGAAAACAGCATTTTTTATAGCCAAGAGGTATTTTTTTACTAAGAAGAAAAAAAACTTCATTAATATAATCGCTAATTTTTCAATGGGCGGTGTTGCAGTAGGTACAATGTCATTAATCATTGTGCTTTCTGTATTTAATGGTTTAGAAGATTTAATTAGGCAAATATATGGTTCGTTTGATCCTGAAATTAAAATTGAAGCATCAAAAGGTTTAACTTTTGCAGTTTCGCCAGAGTTGCTTAAATCCATAAAAAGTATAAAAGGTGTTAACATAATAAGTGAAGTTTTGGAAGATAATGCGCTTGCCAAATACAAAGAAGAGCAACAAGTTGTTAAAATAAAAGGGGTAAGTGATAATTACCCATCTCAAAATCAAATCGAAAAATTGGTAACTTTAGGAAGTTTTAATCTTAAAGATAGCACAAATTCATACGCTGTAGTAGGAAGAGGATCGCAATATAAGTTGTCAATTATTTTAAAAGATGAATTTATTCCTCTTCAAATTTGGTACCCTAGAAAAATCAAAGCAATTCCGATTAATCCATTAGACGCTTTTAATCGAGTTAATATTCAAGCATCAGGAGTTTTCTCAATTGAAAAGCAATATGATGAAGCGTATATCTTTATTCCTTTAGCATATGCAGAAAAATTGATGAACCAAAAAGGTAAAAGAAGTGCATTAGAGCTAAATATTAAAAAAGGCTTTTCTATTGAAAAAGTGCAAAAAGAGTTGAAACTAAAATTAGGCAAAGAATTCAAAATACTAAATAAAGACGAGCAACATGCAGGTTTGCTCAAAGCAGTAAAGATTGAAAAGTTATTTGTTTTTTTAACATTTGCTTTCATAATGGCAATTGCATCCATTAATATTTACTTCTTTTTAACAATGTTGGCTATAGAAAAACAAAAAGATATACTTATACTCAACGCAATTGGAGCTTCACGAAATTTCATAGTTACTATTTTTATAATTGAAGGCATGATTATTGCCTTTATTGGTTCTTTTTTAGGTTTATTTTTTGGCTTTATAATTTGTTTCTTACAATCTGTTTTTGGGTTCATTTCTATGGGAATGCAAACTTCAGTAGTAGATGCTTATCCTGTTTTGATGGAACTAGGCGATTTTATATTGGTAATTACAACAATTATTATGATTTGCTTAGCCTCATCTTTAGGACCTGCTTTAAAAGCCTCTAAATATTTAAGCCAAAAGAAAATATAAATTTATAGTTAAATGAGTGATAATAAAACATTAAGAAAATTTTTATCGTTAAAATGTAGCAAAAATTATTTTATATTTGCATAAATAATATGAGAAAATTATTTTTTGGTTTAGTTGTATTTTTTTTT
>JAAFJZ010000258.1 GCA_013298205.1 Cytophagales bacterium | reverse complement strand
TTTCTTGCTCCTGCATTCATCAAAAATTCTTTGGGATTGCCTATTGCTACAATAAGCGAGGGTGATATAGTATTGTGTTTTAACTTTCGCACAGATAGAGGCCGAGAAATTACTATGGCACTCACACAAAAAGACTACCCAGAACAAGAAATGAAAAAACTCGATTTGAATTATATCACCTTGACAAACTATGATGATACATTTCAGAAAGTAAAAGTTATTTATGATAAAGACAATTTGAGTAATACTTTAGGTGAAGTGTTATCAAAAGCTGGTAAAAAACAAATCAGAATCGCAGAAACCGAAAAATATCCACATGTTACTTTCTTTTTTTCTGGAGGAAGAGAAGAAGCATTTGATAATGAAAAAAGATTGTTATGCCCATCTCCAAAAGTTGCCACTTATGATTTAAAACCTGAAATGAGTGCTTATGATATCAAAGACAAAATAATTGCGGAGTTGAAAAATGAATGGCCTGATTTTGTTTGTTTAAATTTTGCTAACCCTGATATGGTAGGGCACACTGGCGTGTTTGAAGCAGCAGTAAAAGCTTGCGAAACAGCAGATAGTTGTGCCAAAGAAGTAGTTGAAGTTGCGCTTTTACATGGTTATACTACAATTATTATTGCTGATCATGGCAATTCTGATTGCATGAAAAATGAAGATGGTTCGCCAAACACAGCTCATACCACACAACCTGTACCCTGTATTTTGATAGATAAAGATTATCAAAAATCTATTAAAAATGGAAAATTAGGAGATATCGCACCTACCATATTAGAATTAATGGGCTTGACAGCACCGAAAGAAATGACTGGCGTTTCTATTTTGTAAAAAAATCAAATAAAGTTGTGTTATTTATTTAGCACAACTTTATTTAAAAAAATATAAAATATTTTTATTTTTTCTTAAACCCAATAACACTAACTGCGCATTTGCTTGAAGGAGAGTTTACTCTATAAACCATATAAAAAACCCCAGTAGCTCCACATTTATAAGCTAAGCCTGGAAAATATTTTGCTGTTTTTTTATCAAAATTACTTGCAATAGGTTTTCTATTTCCATCTAATAATGTAACTGTGATTTGAGGAATATCATCTTTACCATCAGAAAGTGCTAGAAAATAAGTTGTTTCTTTGCTTAAAACATAAGAATATTCTATTTCACCAGCATTAGCGACACCGTCTATTTTATACGATTTAAGAAAGATAAAATCTCCCAATTTAGATGAACATTGATTAATGAGCGGATCAACGTTACATTGACCAGGACTATCTAAACTAACGAAGCATAAAAGCCAAGAAAGAATTAAGGAAATCATATATTTAGGTTTTATTTGTTTCATACTAGCTTATTATATCTTTTCTGACATTTTTAACCAGTTCATTAATTTTAATAATATCATCTTCAGTGATTTTAACTTCAGTAGTACTATTGTCAGTAACCATGGGAATTCCGTTAATCATTTCAACAGTAGGTTCTTTATAAACAATTATTATAGAAATTCCATCGTATATTACATTTAATTTTACTAATTTTTCAAGCAGTTTAGCCACTTGAGGATCGCTATTATAAAACTTAAGCAAAATCATAATTTGTGCTAATACAACTTTTTGCTCTCCAATTTTCTCTATTAAATCCGGACTTTTATTTTTTAATCCCACTTCTGTTGCAATATATAAAGCTTCTAACCAGCCTCCTGTAAGCATCATCATGCTTAAATTACCACGATTTTGATCTTGCAAATAAGTATTCATTTTGTCATAACTGCTGGTAGTTATGTAAAGCATAGAATCTAAATTAGTGCTATTAGTTGCTAATCTTTTTATAGTTTTATAATCAAAAAAATGACCTATTCTTAATTCTTCAGCTAATTGAGTCATTGTATTTAAGTACAAAATGGCATCTTGTTTTTCGTTATAAATATTGATATAACCCAAGTCTGTACCATAAATTCCTATATTCACTGCTTTTTTATAGTTGCTATTGTATCGACTTATATTGGTTGTTGGATTTAGCCAAGATGAAGAATAGTCTTTTTCTACTTCTTTAATCAAAGTTGACATTTCTACAGGTGAAGGGATAGATTTAATAACTTCAGAAACCAAATCCTTTGAAACTTGATCTATTTTCTGAACTGAATCAGCTCTAGAAGCATTATTAAATGCATTTTCAGTGCTTTCGTCACAACTTATCAACATACAAAATGTGATAAAAGAAGCTAAAATGAGTAATTGAGGTTTCATTTTATTTTTAAATAAATGCATATTATTTGTTTTGAGACATGCTGGATACTAAATTAATAATTTTTTTAAGAATATCAAAATATAAAAATATATATAATATTAAAACTATAATCCATAATACGATAACATTGAAATAAAAGGTGTCAAATTTATGATTAAAGACTGTTTTATAGGGAGAATAAAAATGCGCTCTATAACTAAAAATGCTGCTTTTAATTTGTGGATTTTGAAAAACAGGGTCGATAATTTGAACTAAACATCCATTATATTCTTCTACTCTTTTCTTTGCATCAATTCTTTTTACCATATCCGATAAAGATTCATTGTAATAGTTAAGTTTGGTGTTCTTAAATATTTTTTCAGTTTCAGGTTTGCTTAACATATTGGTAATCATTGCATCTTTTGCAATATTCGCTGCTTGAAATTTTGCCAAAAAATGTTCTTTGATTTCATCAAGTTGAACATTTATTAAATTCAAATTTTCTTCAGTATTTTTATCAAATGTTGAACTATTAAGAATCTTTAAGTTCCAACTAGAATTGATTTTATGTTGCTTTAAAATTTCAGTTTTAATTAGATTCAAATTGTAAGCGACTATATTTTGGGATTCTTGGTCTTTAGAATCAATCAAATTTCTACACTCTTTTACTTTATCACTTAAATAAGGATTCCAATATACTTGTATAAAGTCAGCTTGACTTTCCTGCATTTCATAAGCAAAGAAGTACTTTTCAAACTTATTATCTTTAAACTGATGAACAGCCAAACCTTCATAACCCCACCTAGATGGCATTAAATCTGCAATAAATGGCACTTGATCTACACTTCCTACTGTTTTATTTAGCTTATCAAAGCTAAAAATACCTCCAGACAAAATCATTTGAGGAATCAACAATAGTGGTATTATTATATAAATAGTAACTGCAGAATTAAAAGCAGAAGATATATTCAAACCTATCAAATTAGCTGTACAAGAAAGGCTAAACAACATTAGCCAATAGCTAAAGTACATACCTTTAATTTCCAAAATAGAATTACCAACAAGTACAAAAAGTATAGCTTGAATGGCTGAAATAAAGAATAAAATAATAATTTTTGAAAAAAGATAGCTATTTCTACTTAGGTTAAGAAATCTTTCTCGTTTTAATATTTTGGCATCTTTTATAATTTCTTCTGCACTTACTGTTAGGCCCATAAAAATGGAAACAATCACACACATAAATAAATATGCAGGTATGTTTTCGTTAGTAGAGAAGGAATAAATTCCCGTTTTTTTATCATCTACATGATAAATAACAAAAGCCAAAACAAATGCAAGCACTGGTGCCTCTAGTAAGTTTATTAAAATATATTGATGGTTACTAATTTTATTTAGCCATTCTCGGATTACAAAAATTTTGGTTTGCTCCAACTTGGTAGGCAAAAACAAAGATTTAGGTGGTAGCTTTGATACTTTATCAACTGTTTCAGATTTAAAACTATCAATATAAACTTGATTCCAATCTTTGGCTTGTTTTTTTCTTTTGTCTGTTAAATTGCCGTATTCGTCTACTACTTTTGCATCTATAATGTTAAAAATCTGCTCTGGATTTACATTCCCACAGGATAGACATTGACCAATTTCACTATTTATTTGGTTAGAAACTGTTTTAAAATGTATAACTGCTTGAACTGGATTTCCATAATAAACGGGGAAGCCACCATTATCAAGTATATAAATTTTATCAAACATTTTAAATATGTCTGATGAAGGCTGATGTATAACCAAAAATATCAATTTCCCTTTCAAAGAAAGTTCTTTTAATAAATCCATTACATTTTCTGAATCTCTAGAAGAAAGTCCTGAAGTTGGTTCATCAAGAAAAAGAATTGAAGGCTCTCTTATTAATTCAAAAGCGATATTTAATCTTTTTCTTTGTCCACCGCTAATTTTTTTGTTTAATACATTTCCAACCTTTATATTTTTAATATCAATTAGCCCCAAGTTTTTTAATGTAATATCTACTTGAGATTCTAATTCTTGTTTAGAGAGATGGTTTAAACAAAGCTTTGCATTAAAATACAAGTTTTCAAAAACAGTTAATTCCTCAAAAAGAATATCATCTTGAGCTACGAATCCAATTACACCTTGAAGTTTTTCTTTTTCTTTATGTAAATTAATATGGTTAATTAATACTTCTCCTCTAGATGGATTTTCTATACCTGAAAGTACATTTAGCAGAGTTGTTTTTCCTGCTCCACTCCCACCCATA
>JAAFJZ010000257.1 GCA_013298205.1 Cytophagales bacterium | reverse complement strand
TTTGTGATAATGCCACTCCATTATTAACTTCTTTGCCATTAGGAATGACTGATTATGAATTCTATAAAAGTGCTATTTCAATGATAAATAGTGATGCTAACGAGTATACTATGGCTACAATTACCAATACAGTTACCGTAGCTTCTCAATTAACGAATATGTTTGGATGTAGATCTTTTACTAATTTGATTGAAATTAAAAAAACTGCAAGTTTAAATCCTCCGACTGTTAATTGTGCAGGTTCTACGTTTACTTCTTTAGGTTTTCGTTGGGCAAGTGTTTTAGGTGTAAATTTGTATGAAGTGAGTGTTAATAATGGTCCTTTTATTTCACCTTCAAGTCCCACAGGTCTTTTTCATTCTGTTTCCGGTTTGAATGCTAATGACCCAGTTAGTATAATAGTTAGAGCCTCTAACATGAATAACTTACCATGTGCAACTTCGGTTGTTTCATCTTCAATGACTTGTATTGCTAATAATTGTTCTGATATTAGTTTCGTTATGAACGATCCAGTTCCTAACCCTTTTTGCATAAATGATAATATTAAATTTTCTGTTTCGAATATTTCGGCCACTGGCTTAAATTATTCAATTTCTTGGGATAATGGTCCTTTTAGCTCTAATGAAACTTACACTATAGTAGGAACTAACACTTTAACCTCAGTAAGTGCAATACTAAGAGATAATACACTTGCCACGACTTGTTCTACTCCTAAACTTTTTGCTTATGTTACACCAAAAGGTTCAGCTAATTTTTCTGCAAGTTTGAATAGATCTGGTTATTGTTCTGGCGATACTGTTACATTAAAAACTAGCTTAGATGTTAGTTTATATAATGTAACCCCTTCAAATTTGAAGGGAAGTCCACTAAATGGGGTTACAAAAAAGATTTTGCCAAGTTTACAAACTGAATATAAGTTTTTAGCTTCCTCTTCTGGAAAAGTTTATATTGACCCCATGACAACTTCTGGAATTTGTTTCACTTCTCCAGCCTCTATTTTAAATTACAATTACACAGTAAAAAATTTAAGTATGAGCTCAAGTTTGCTCGGAACAACTAACTTATGTAGAGGTAAAAGTTTAAATACCCCTATTACATTGACAGGTAGCTCTGGCTGGCAAAACTATACTTTTTTTGAAAGTATTACTCAATTACAAACAGGGTCATCAAATAAAAATGTTTATAATGGTGCCATAAAAGATGGTTTTCTTTTTTATGTAATAGCTACTAACAATGGTTGTACGGACACTTCCCGTCTTTTAAATGTTACTCCAATAAATATAGTCGATAATCCAGTTATTATACCTGGTCTTGTTTCAAAAGATCTAATTTGTAAAGTAGGAACAGAAACAAGAAAGTTTCAAATTTTTCCTGTTAATACTTCTATGTTACCTTTTAAATACAATTATCAAAATAATTCAAAAATAGACCAATCAGGCTACAATGCACAAATTACTGGGGCAAATAACAACAACATTCAATTTATTATTAATCCTCAAACTTTAGACTACTCAGGCTATCCTTATTTAGTCAAAAATAACCCTCCTTTAGCTAATTTTACTTTGTCAGTTACAAGCATTAACAACTGCGTTACAACTGTAAATTGGGTTACTCAAGACACTATAAGAATTACCTCACGTATGAGGCAATCACAAGCATGGACAGCAAGATTAACTTGTGCTGATTCAATGAAATTGAATGTTTTAACGATAAGAAACGCTATTGATACAATAAAGTCTGTTCGATTTGATGGGTTAAGATACCAATGGTCTCTACAAAGTGTTGATTCTGCTTTGTATCCTATTGATTTAAGCAATGGGTTACCAATTAAACCATACAAATCAAACAATTACATAAGAAGTTATAAAATTGATAGAATAGACTCTTTGGTTAACAACAATTACAAATTAGCTTTATATACCTACGATTCATTAACGAAATGCTCTGCTTTAGACTCAATTGTTTTTCAAAGAATAAAACTTCCAGAAACAAATCTTGAAAGTCAGTTTTGTGTCAATAAAGATAGTTTATACTTAGTACCCAAAGAAAAAGGTTTTGGAATCTCACATTTTTGGTCTAGCCCTAATAATTCTATTCCAATAATCAACCCTAGTAAAGATACACTTAGAATACCTAGTATTAGAAGCAAGTATTTGGCAAAAGATAATAGTTGTAAACTTGAAGCTTTTGACCAAACAGGTATTATAATGCTTAAAGGAGAGAAAGAAGCTCCCAAGAATTTAAAAGTTACGTCCACTTCATTTAATTATAATTATTGTTTGGTAAATTGTGGTGAAACACCATTTGTTCCTAATGCAATATCTCCTAATGGCGATGGTAAAAATGACACATGGATAATTGATAATTTTCCTTCTCCTTTTAAAGTGGAGGTATATAGTCGTTGGGGAGAATTGGTTTTTTCAAATAATAATTATAAAAATGATTGGCGAGCTACTGGTTTGTCTGGAGCAGATTTGCCAGATGGTACATATTTTTACCATGTAATGCCTCCAAAAGGTGGCGTTTACAATCCTTTTTCAATTGTGAATAACTCTAAAGTGTACAGTTGTGAAACCAAAGAAGTAGAACAAACTAAAGGCGTACTTTTAATTCAGCGTTAATGAAATTTAAGAATTTTATCATAAATTTTGCAATTATTACTTCCCTAACTGGAAGTGTTTTAGTTCAACAAATACCTCAATTTAGCCAATACATGTACGAAAGACATTTGTATAATCCTGGCTATACAGGAGCAAATCCTGATGTAATTGAAATGGCTCTTAATATTCGAAGGCAGTATATTGCTTCCGACCAAGGACCTTATTCAGCAAATTTTGCTTTACATGCTCCTATTCGTTCTAAAAATATTGCTGTAGGCGGTAGAATTATTACAGATGCTATTGCACCTGTTTATTTAGGTGCTTTTTGGGGTAATTTTGCTTACCAGGTTAAAATGAGAAAATATACCCTCTCTTTTGGAATGGAAGCAGGTTTGATTACCAGAGGAGTAGATAACGCTTTGCTTAGAAAAAGAGACCCTAACGATCCTGCATTTGATGAAAGTTCTGCTTTTTCACTTACTCCAATGCCAGATTTTGGAGCAGGTATTTACTTTTCTTCTAAGAAATTTTACACAGGTTTGTCTGCAAAGCATCTTGCTCCTTTTAGTTTAACTCAAAAAAATATTGCACCTCTTGGAATTGCTGGTTTGAGAAGACATTATTTCTTGATGGCAGGAGGTTATATTCCATTAGGGATAGATTTCATGTGGGAGCCTTCTACTTTAATTAAAGTTTTAGAAACATTAGAATATCAATATGATATTAGCTCTAATTTTTCTTACAAAAATATTATCAGTTTAGGTGCTTCCTATAGATCTGATGGAGCTATTATTCCGATAGCTAGGGTTACAATAAATAAACACATTCATATTAGTTATTCTTTCGATTATCTTATGGGTAACTTAGGTAGTTATTATAGAAACTCACATGAATTGTTACTAAGATATGATATCGGGTTGGCTCCAATGGTTCGAAAAATTAACATAGACCCTCGTTACTTTTAAAATATGAAGACTATTCTCATTTCACTTACGTTTCTCCTTTTTTCCGCAACCGCTTACTCTCAATTTTACCTTGAGAAAGGAGATAATTATTTCTACCACAATAACTTCCCTAAAGCACTTAATAATTATTTGAAAGCCTTTGAAGAGAATCAAAAAGAATATAGATTTATTTTGATGGATAAGATTGCTGAAACCAATAAAAGAATGGGACAGCTGAAAGAGTCTGAAAAATGGTATAGAAAGTTGTATAATGCCAAAACAAATTCTCCGGATTATATGTGGAAGTTTGCTAAAGCTTTACAAGGAATCGGCAAATACAAAGAGGCTCAAAAAATTTATCTACAATACCAAAAAACCAATCCTCCACATAATTTAGGTTTATTAAACGCAGCTTATTGCGACTCATTGATTAATTGGCTCGATACAAGTATACCTTTTTCTTACATTAAAAATCCTAAGCCGTTTAACAGTGTAGAAAGAGAAATTGCACCTACTGTTTATAAAGATGGTATTGTATTTGAATCATCAAGGGCACATGATTTATATAAAAAACCATGGTTTAGATCAATTTATGCATCTCGTCATCTTGATTATTATTTTTTACCTGTAGATCCTACCAAAAATGAATGGGAACAAACACCAGAACATTTTACTGTCATTAATAGTCGCCACCATGAAGGACCTGCATGTTTCAGTAAAAATGATGAAGAATTATTTTACACTAGACCTGTGCCAGGGCATAAATACAATCGTTTACATTTACATCCTTTAAATATCTTTTATAGAAAATATGAAAATGGAGAATGGACTAAGCCACATAAGAATTACCATTTTAACAGCTCTTTGCATTCAACAGGTCATCCTTGTTTAAGTGAAGATGGTAAAACACTTTTCATGATGATAGATAAAGTATATGGTTTGGGTGGTTCTGATATTTATTATTCCTTTAAAGAAAAAGATG
>JAAFJZ010000256.1 GCA_013298205.1 Cytophagales bacterium | reverse complement strand
TTTAAAAAAGCTATCATTTTCAAATTGTATTACTTTAGCTTTAAATATCTCTTTTTTTACTGTAAGGCTTACAGTTGTATCAACAGTTTTGGATCTTGAATCTAAAGAAACCAAAAAGTTTTTACTTCTACCCTCTATTTCAAAAGAAATCACGCTACTATCGGGTACAATTAAAGGTCTTACATTCAAATTATGCGGGCAAATTGGCGCAATGATAAAACTTTTAGTAGTAGGATAAACCATAGGACCTCCGCAACTCAAAGCATAACCAGTAGAACCAGTAGGTGTAGCTACTACCAAACCATCAGCCCAATAAGAATTTAAAAACTCACCGTTAATATAAGTGTGAACAATAATCATTGAAGAAGAATCTCTTTTGGTAATTGCAAACTCATTTAAAGCAAAAGGAACATTTCCAAACAAATCTGAATCTGTGTCTAAATGAATAAGACTTCTATCTCCAATGGTATATTTTTTTTGGACAAGGCAATCTAACGCATGAATTACATCAGTTACAGAGACGGTTGCCAAAAATCCTAATCTACCTGTATTTACTCCTAGAAGTGGAATTTCATTTTTGCCTATAAAAGTAAGAGTTTCTAGAAAAGTGCCATCACCACCTATAGAAAATGCAACATCTGCTTCTGGTAATTCTGTTAAATGATTAAAAAGTCTATCTTCAGGTATTACAATTCCTTTTTTTATTAAATATAAAGCGAAAGTGTCACTAAAATAAGCATCAATATTCTTAGACGAAAGTAAATTAAGGAAAAGTTGAACATCATTTAAGTAACTATCTTTGAAAGATATTCCGTGTACTAATGCTTTCAAATTTTATATGTTTATGTATTTGAATAAATGTTCTAATCGCTCTGCTTCAATGCTAGAATCTGTATTTTCATGATGAAAATACCTTATTTGATAGCTGAAACGCTCAAATGTAGCCTTTAATGGTAATAAATTACTTAAGTTGGTTTTGATAAATAAGTCTATTTTCATAGGATCTTCTTTATCATTGCTTATAAATAAATGCAAAACTTTACCATTGCAGGACTCCACTAACCTACTGATTTGAGAAAGCGCATAATCCTGTTTATTTAAAGAAAGAATAATTATACCACCTTTTTCATCAAATGAAGCGTTTTGAGAAAATTGCTCTAGTATATTATTTTTATAAACTGTACCTAGGTATTTTTTATTGATATCTAAAACGGCTAACGCATTGGTTTGAAATTGATTTGATTTTTTTAGAATATCAAAAAAGTGTTCATCTGCAGCTACAGTTTCATTTTGGCATTCTAAAGATAATTTTGTTAAAAGGGTATGGTCGTCAATTATATTTTCAAGGAGTTTTTCAGTTGCCATTCCCAAATAGTTTTCTTTATCAACTACAGGCAACAATTCTATTTTGTATTCAGATAATAAATCTAGCGCCAAAGCTACTGAGTCCTTTGGCTTTAAAGTAGGTATTTCTAGACTTATGAGTTCTGAAGCTAACATTTTTAAATATTATTTAGAAAATCTCTTAAGTAAGAATTAAATAAAATAGGTTGTTCCATCATTGGAGCATGGCCACATTTATCAATAAAACGCAAAACAGTTTTAGGCATTAACATCATAAATTGATGCGCAACTTCAGGAGGTGTGATATTGTCGTTTAAACCCCAAATAAGCAAAGTTGGTAATGTGAGCTTTGTTATTTCTTCTGAAAGATTTTGTCTTTGGGCAGATTTAGCTATTGAAATTATTCTCAAACACTTAGGTATACTATTCGTAATTTCATACACTTCATCTACTAATTCTTTTGAAGCAGTATTGGGGTCATAAAATGTATAGGCCACTCTTTCCCTTACATATTCGTAATTTCCTCTTTTGGGATAAGAACCACCCATTGTATTTTCAAATAGTCCAGAACTTCCTGTTAGAACAATTGCCTTAACATTACTTCTATTATTTAAGGCATAAATAAGAGAAACATGTCCACCTAAAGAATTTCCTAAAAGTATAACATTTTTGAGTTGATATTTGTCAACAAATTTTTCAACATATTCCACTAAACCTTCTACAGAAGCAGTTTTAAGAGGCATATCATATATAGGCAAAAGAGGAATAATTACCCTGTGAGTTTTAGAAAACTCACTTACTGTAGCCTCCCAGTTGCTTAAAGCTCCAAATAAACCATGAAGAAGCAATAGGATTTCACCTTGACCCTCATCAATGTATTTATAAAACCCATCATTTTTTAACTCCAACTGCATATTTCAAAAATTTTATCTTACTTACATTAATACAAATTAGGTATATAAAGTTTATAATAAAAGCGCATTAATTTTTTTTAACAAACAAACATATATAATTTCATATATAGCAACAAATAAAGCAATTCTTATTTTAAATTTACAAATTATTTTAAATTCAATATTGCAGTGAACTATATGCTTTAATAAATTGTTAAAATTCAAATTTATTTTACTTTTTAAATAATTTAAAACATTTTATCCCAACATTTGTATTTAATACATGAAAGTATCTGTATTTAGAAAAGAACACTTTAATGCTGCTCATAGATTACATAGCGAGCATCTCTCAGAAGAAGAAAATATTCAAATATTTGGAAAATGCAATAACTACTACTATCATGGCCATAATTATGAATTGGTAGTAGAAGTAAAGGGTGATGTAGATCCTATTACTGGTTATGTAATGGATATGAAATTGCTAAGTGAAATTATTAAAAGAAAAATTACTGATAAATTTGATCACAAAAACCTTAATCTAGACACTGAAGAATTCAAAAATTTAAACCCAACAGCCGAAAACATGGTGATTGTGTTTTATGATTTAATTCGTTCAGAACTAAACACAAATTTAGATTTAAAAATAAGACTTTATGAAACTGAAAGAAACTTTGTTGAATTCCCAAGCATTTAACCATCTTTCTATTGAAGAATTGGGTAATGAACATATTGGTACCTCATTTGATACTCCTCTAAGAGCTGATGCTTTTATGATGGATGATGATTTAAAGATTGAACTTATAGAAAAACATTTCAAAGATATAATGCATATTTTGGGATTAGATTTGGAAGACGATAGCCTAAAAGGCACTCCTAATCGTGTCGCAAAAATGTATGTAAATGAAATTTTTAGCGGCTTAAATCCTAAAAATAGACCAGAAATTAAGCTATTTGAAAATAAGTACCAATATAATCAAATGTTAGTTGAAAAAGATATTACATTTTTTTCTAATTGCGAACATCATTTTGTGCCGATTATTGGTAAAGCACACGTAGCATACATTTCTACTGGAAAAGTAGTAGGCTTGTCAAAAATAAATAGAATAGTGCAGTTTTATGCCAAACGCCCTCAAGTTCAAGAAAGACTTACTGTTCAGATTGCTAACGATTTGTCTGAAGCTTTAGAAACCGAAAGTGTAGCCGTTATTATAGATGCACAGCATTTGTGTGTCTCCTCTCGTGGAATTAAAGATGTAAATAGTAAAACTGTTACGTCTCATTTTAAAGGTAAGTTTGAAGTTGAGAAAACCAAAGAAGAATTATTTAGCTATCTAAAGTTATAGTTTTTAAACAAGTTAAAGTTAAAAGCAAATTTTTGAGTAATACATATTTTTGAATGTTTGTATGTTACTCAAAAATTTCCTTTATAATGCAGATTTTAAAATATCTGAAATTTCAGTCTTAAACCAATTTGTTCTGGATAAATCTGCTAATTCATAACTAAATCGATTAAGGCATTTTTTGTTAAAATGATTTTTCATATTAAAGAAGGGATAAAATTCATCAAATTGGTTGCTTTTTAAAGCTTCAATTATAGGGTTGATGTTTTTATCATTTTTAATACAGTCTTTAAATTCAATATATTGGTTTCTTGAAGTTCCGATTTCCCCAACTATTTCAAAAATTTTCTCGTTTTTTTGCTTTATTATTTCTGAAATATATTCACTTTTATTGAATCCATTAAAATTAAGTTCTTCAATATTGTCGGGATGGTAAATGTAGTTTTCAAAGGTTGAAAGCAATAATATTTTTAAGTTTGGTAATTTTGTTTGTATTTCATTTATTTCGTCAGAACGCAAATAATCTCTATCTCGCAAACCTAGTTTTTCTTTATCTGCTTTTACGGTAAGAAAAACCTCTCTATTATTATTGGCTGGAAGAAAAATATACTTTTCTTGACCTAAAGCCAAATTAAAATGCACATCATTTTTATTTTCTACTATTACCAATTTATATCCTTTTAAAATAGATGCTATTGTGAATTTAGGAATCGCAATTTCATAAACATCTAAATTATCTTTTAACATGGGGGATAATTCTTGTTTTAGATCAAAATCCAAAAGATCAAAATCTATTATTGAGGCTTGTTTACTGTTTTTAGCATAATCGATAAAACCTAAAGCGTGAGAAGCAGTCCAAAGTTGAGATGTATCTGGAATCCATTTTGAAACAATTTCATGCAATAAATTTGACTGGAGGGTAGTGCTTAAATGACAATCCATTTCGTCAATAAAAATTATAGAATCTTTGT
>JAAFJZ010000255.1 GCA_013298205.1 Cytophagales bacterium | reverse complement strand
TGCTTTTTACAATGTAATCATAAGCACCATTTCTAATTGTATCAGTAGCAACGTTAATATCGTCTTGGGCTGAATACATGACAAATTCAGTTTTAGGATATAGACTTTTTAAATAAACTAAAATATCACTTCCATTTTTGAATTTACTTTCTGGTAGCCGATAATCTAAAAATACAATTTCGGGGACTTTTTCCAACAATTTTGAAATTAATTTATCACTATTTTCAAATGTCATTACTTGAAAATGTTTTTTTGATAAATAAATTTTAATATTTCACTATGAATTGGCTCATCATCAAGAATGTAGATTAGGTTTTTTGATATTGATTTCATAAAGTTTTTTTGAAATTAAAAGTCTGCTTATAAAGATTAAATTTTAAAAAAATAAGGATGTTTTTTTTAAAATTTAACCATTTTTTGTTACGAGATTAATTTTCTAAAGTTATAAATATTTTTTAAATATTTATAACTATTTTTAGATTAAAATTTTAATTCTCAATTTTAAAAATATTTCAAAAGCTAATCAGTTCTTTTATTATAATGTATATTCCTGTACACAATACAAACCATCCAAAAGTAGACTTAAGCTTTTCGTTGCTAATTTTTTGATTTAAAAACATTCCCAACAATATTCCCAAAACAGACATAAGGGTAAAAGAAATTAAAAATCTCCAATCTATATTTACTTTAGACAAGCTGCCTGTGAAGCCAATTAAAGCATTGGCAGCAATAATGGTAAGGGAAGTAGCTATAGCATTTTTTATGGGCAATCTTGCCTTTAGCGTAAGTGTGGGGATAATCAAAAAACCGCCCCCTACACCTACAAATCCTGTTAAAATACCTACTAAAACCCCTTTGATTATAATGTTGCTTATGTTTGGCTCTACACTTTGATAACCTTTCTCCTTTCGTAATTTAATCATTGAAATAGAAGATATTACCATCAAAATAGCAAAAGTGAGCATGATGAGCAAGTCTTTTTTAAGTGAAAAACCCTCTATTTGCCATAGAATATCTGGCACCAAGGGCATGAGAAACTTTCTCATCACAAAAACAGAAATCACGCTAGGAATACCGAAATAAAAAACCCATTTGTAATGAATCAAATTAGCAAAACTGGCTTTAATACTTCCTACCAAGGCAGAAACCCCAACAATAAATAATGAATAAACTGTGGTTTTGCTTGGTGAAATCCCTATTAAATAAACCAAAATCGGAATGGTAAAAATAGAACCTCCGCTACCTATTAAACCCAATGAAATACCGACCAAAACCCCTGATATGAAACCGATTATCTCCATTAAAATTTTAATACTTGTAGAAAATATTACAAAATACTCATTCTTTATACTCTATACCCAATTGAGAGGAGTAGTGAATCAAAATATTAAAAAAGTATTCAATAAGTCTAATATAGAAATTACTTTAGAACCTACGATTTTTTATTTTTAGTATACCATTCTCTAAAGCTTTCTTTTGGCGGTTTAGGCATCTCTCTGTTTTTTCCCCAAAGGTTAGCTGGACTATAAACCAAAAATCTAGGCATAATTCCCAAAGCTTTTCTGCCCATTTTACCTAAAAATGCATATAATTTTGGTCTTTCCAAAATGTATGACATCACTTTCATGCTATACTTTTTGGTAGCAGGCAAATGCCCTTCCTTGCTTATTTCTTGTCTCCATTTGTAAAGCTGGGCATGAATATCAATTTTTACAGGACAAACATCTGAACATGAGCCACATAAAGTTGAGGCAAAAGGCAAGCTTGAATGTTTTTTCATGTCTATGCCAGGCGAAAGAATAGCCCCAATCGGTCCAGGTACAGTATAAGAATAGCTATGACCGCCACTTCTTCTATACACTGGGCAAGTATTCATGCAAGCTCCACAGCGAATACAATAAAGTGATTTCCTGAAATCTGCTCTCCCCAATTGCTCGCTTCTGCCCATATCCACGATTACGATGTGCATTTGTTTGCCTTTGGCAGGTGCATGATAATGAGAAGAATAAGCTGTAATCGGCTGTCCTGTGGCACTTCTGGCCAAAACCCTAAGAAAAACACCTAAATGCTCGGCTTTGGGAATAATTTTTTCCATGCCCATACTCGCTATATGTATAGGCGTAAGAGAAATACCCAAATCGGAATTCCCCTCATTGGTACAAATTACAATTCCACCCGTTTCGGCAATAGCAAAGTTAACACCCGAAAGAGAGGCTCCAGCACTCAAAAATTGCTCTCTGAGATGATGTCTAGCCGTTTCAGCTAAAAACTCGGGATCTTTTGCCCCTTTGGGCGTGCCTAAATGCTTATGAAAAGTTTCCCCAACATCTTCTTTTTTTAAATGTATAGCAGGAAGTACAATATGACTAGGCGGTTCGTCTCTAAGCTGAACAATCCTTTCGCCCAAATCCGTATCAATGACATCAACACCTCGCTCAATAAGGTAGTGATTCAAATGGCAGTCTTCAGTAAGCATAGACTTACTTTTTACCATTTTTTTTACGCCATTACTTTCTAATATATTGAATACGATTTGGTTATGCTCTTCCGCATCTTTTGCCCAATGCACTTGAATGCCATTATTTTGGGCATTTTTTTCAAATTCAATCAAATAATTATCGAGATTGGAAAGCACATTGCCTTTTATAGAAGAAGCCAATTCTCTTAGTTCTTCCCATTCAGGAATTTGTTTTGTTTCAATGTCTCTTTTAGAACGCACAAACCATAAGGTTTCATCATGCCAGTCGGTGCGTGGCTCATCTGCTATAAATAAATCGGCTGCTTGAGAATGGTTCATGATTTTACTCCGTTTAAAATTTCAGCAATGTGTAAAGTTTTAATATTCGATTTTTGCCTATTCAAAATTCCTTCAATATGCATAAGGCAAGACATATCGCCACCAATAATATATTCAGCCCCATTTTTTTTATGGTCGGCTACTCTGTCTTTTCCCATTTTGGAAGAAACGGCTTCCTCCGAAACACAAAATGTCCCCCCAAATCCACAGCACTCATCTATTCTATCCAACGTTATAAGCTCTAAGCCTTTTACCATATCCAGAAGTGGCAAAACTTTGGAATATTGAGGTGCATTCAATTCCGAACATTGAGAAAGTCGCATTCCTCTTTGTCCATGGCAACTTTGGTGAAAACCCACTTTAAAAGGAAAACTTGCATCAATATTTTTTACTTTCAAAACATCGCTCAAAAATTCACACAACTCAAAAATTGAATTTCGTACTTTTATTACATCATTGGTTTGCTCTAATTTGTTATAATGCTCACGTACGTGCAATGCGCAGCTTCCACTAGGGCAGACTACATAATCATAGTCTTTAAAAGTTTGCACTAAATTTTTCATAACAACCTTAGCGTCAGCTTCACAGCCAGAATTAGCCATTGGCTGCCCACAACAAGTTTGGCTTTCTGGAAAGCTAACTTTGCAACCTAATTTGGTAAGTAATTCAAAAGTAGCGATGCCTACTTGAGGATAAAACTGATCTACATAACAAGGAACAAATAAAGCTACATTCATTTAAGAAACCGATTAAGATATTGGGTAAAACTCATATTTAATAAAAAAAAATAGATGGGCAAATTACATACATTTTCAAAACATCTTACACTATTTATGAGCAATTTGTTTTTAAAAAACATAAAAAAATAATTAATCAATTTTAAAATTGATTTTTCACCCATAATGTCTAAGTTATTTTTATTTCATCAGTGATTATAACATGATTAAAATAAATTGAAATGAAATTAAAATAAATGGGCGTGTCCTAAGGGTCTGGCTTTCGCTTCAAGTTCTCGTTCGTTCCTCACTGCGGGCTTTTCACTCTATCCCTCACGCAATAAATCAAAGGTTTAATTGAGAATCTATTTTTTGAAAAAGCTTTAGTTTCATATCATTTTTATTCCATTGGTTTAATTTATAAACAAAACTTTAATTTTTTTTGTATTTTCATTTTTCTCAAAATTTAAAGTTTTTAATACAGCATACACTTTGAATCAAAAACTTTTCTTCATTTAATTATGAAACTTAAGTTAATTTATTGTTTTTTGTCTTAAAATATTTGAAAATCTAGTTAATTTTAAACACACCTTAATAGAAATGTCTACTAAAAAAGAAAATTTCATTGCTTCAATTAAAAAGTCATATTCAGATACAATACCCTCAATTCATTTGGGTGCGGGTGTACTTGATGGGGAAATCGTTGGTGAAGCCAAAGTATTATTGCCTCTTAAAATGATGAATAGGCATGGAATGGTAGCCGGAGCTACGGGTTCAGGAAAAACTAGAACTTTACAAGTTTTGGCTGAACAACTTTCTTCTGCAGGTGTTTCAGTTTTTATGTCTGATATCAAAGGCGATCTTTCAGGACTTGCTCTACCAGGCAAAAGCAATGAAAAACTTGAGCAAAGAGCCAAAGATTTAGGAATTAAGTTTGATCCTCAAGGCTTTCCTTTAGAATTGTATTCGTTGAGTGGAAAACTTGGTGCTCAAATGCGTGCAACCGTTACGGAATTTGGTCCAATATTATTAGCTAAAATATTAGAATTGAATGACA
>JAAFJZ010000254.1 GCA_013298205.1 Cytophagales bacterium | reverse complement strand
AAATCAGTACTTTAAATTTCCGTTCTAATAAAATGACCATCAATATTCCCATGCTTTGTGCAGGAGAAGTCATAAAACTTGATAATATTTATTTTGACCAAGGAAAATATAATATCAGAAAAGATGCCGCCAAAGAGCTTGATAAATTGGTGAAAATAATGAGAAAATACCCTAAAATGACGATCGAATTGCGCTCACACACCGATCAAGTTGGAAAACCTGAGGATAATTTGACATTATCTGACAACAGAGCCAAATCATCAGCCAGCTATGTGGTAAGCAAGGGAATTACAAAAAATAGAATTGTAGCCAAAGGTTTTGGTTCTACTATACTTATAAAAGCCTGCACAGATTCAATTCCTTGCACCGAAGCAGATTACCAATTGAATAGGAGATCTGAATTTAAAGTATTAAGTGTAAAATAATTTCAAAAAAGTTTTTTTAATAAAAAAAGAGTTCTATATTTGCACTCCAATTCTAATCGGTCCTATCGTCTAGGGGTTAGGACATCTCCCTTTCACGGAGGAAACAGGGGTTCAATTCCCCTTAGGACTACAATAGTAATTGATAATCAAGTAGTTGCATAACTTGATTATCAAGCCATTGACAAAATCAAAACCCTACTCAAAATATGTATAGGGTTTTTTTTTACTCAAAATTGTATCAAAATCTTACCTAGATTTTCAAGATTTAGTTTCTAAGTAAAAGATAAAAAAAACTATTTTTGTAAAATTAATTTTATTCTAAAACTTTACGTTTTAAAATCCTAGTGTTCTAGAATTGAATGATTTAATTCATTTTATTAAACAGAAAACTAGAATATAAATTTTAAGAAATAATTCATAAAGCCGTTAAAAAAGATTTTATGAATTATTATTAAATGAATAAGCTGTCTAAATAAAATTAATGTAGCTTAATTATTTTACTTCCTCTTTAGTTATTTTCTCGATTTCTTCAATTTTAAAACCCATAATATTTCCATCTCTTAATTTAATTTTTATTGATACATTGGGAACTTGTTCTATTATTAAACCTTTAATGATACTGCCATTTTTGAGATAAACCACATCTGTCATTTGATTTCTTGAATCTTGATATGAAGGTTGGTAATTATCTTGTTGAGTTTGTTGAATAGGTTGAACTTGTTGAGTTGGTTGAGCTTGCTGAACAGGTTGATTAACAGATTTAATACCTGTTCCTAGCCTGACTCCAACACCGAAACTAAAATTAATTGTTCCAATATTTTGTGTGAAAGAATAAAAAGTAGTTGGTAACGTAACATTATTTCTAATCGTATTGGTTTCTCCATTTTTAAACTCAGGATCAGCACCCAAATAGTCTAAGTTTAATAATAAACAGACCTTTCTACCCACATCAAATTTGAAACCGGCACCTAATAAATAAGCAAATGAAACAGCTGAAATTGAATTAATTCGAACGGTTCCTATTAGACTAGGGCCAATTAAAGTAGTTTTTATGTCAGGAGTTCGTGCATTTACAACTCCAATTAATGCCCTTGATTCAAAACTAACTTTTTCAGAAATCGGAAATGAACCATACAACCCAGTTAAGTAAGCTCCAAGACCCCAACCTGCAGCTTCATAAGTAGCACTCACATTATTTGGTATAGATTTTTGCAATTCCGTTTTAAGAGCATTTTCATTAATTCCATTTCCTTGCGCTCTCATAATAGCAGCAATTCCAATATTTTTCCCTAGTTTATATGCAAATGAAATATCTAAAAGTGGACCGGGATTAGCTAAACCAGTGGAAGAATAAAACTGTTTAGCATCTGTTGAACCAAAATTTCCTGTTGGCGAATTTGCTCCAATTGAAAATGCTACATAACCTTTGTCTTGTGCGAAAATATTAGAATTAAATAGTATTAAAATAATAAAATTAGTTAATACGATACGATACGATACGATACGATACGATAGTTTTTGCATAAATTTTTTTTGTTTTTTTTTACTTACTCATAAGGCTTTTCAGTAACGCCTCGTTTTTGATATGGTCTCTGAACTCCACTTAATTTTCAATATTAAAAAAATATAATTACACCTCAAAATTAGCTATTGAAAATTTAAGATTTGAAAAAAAATTGTAGAAATTCTTAATCAATTATAATCTTCAATTTCCTATTTTAAAATCTAATCATTCAAGTTTTCAATTATTTCTACAACCAGTTAGCAAAGGACTTACCTAAATTTTTAAGATTTAGTTTCTAAGTAAATGTTAAAAAAACTATTTTTGTAAAAATAAATTTTATTCTAACTTAAATTATTGCTTAATCCTTATATGGACAAAAGATGCCGTACTGTCTTTATTGTTTTAATCTTAACTTTTATTTCAAGTTTAACTTTTGGTCAAGATGCAAAAGTGAATATTGGGAAATCTCAAATAGCTCTAAATGAATTATTTACAATAAGTATTACAGTAGAAAACACAGAACTGAGGTCATATTCTAATTTCCCAGACATCAAGGGCTTTGCCAAAAGAGGCACCTCCTCATCTTCTTCTACCCAAATTATCAATGGCAGGATGAGTAGTTCTTATAGCATCATTCAAAATTACCAAGCTGGTAAAGAAGGAAAATACAATGTACCGGCTTTTTCAATAAATATTAACGATAAAGAAACGAAAGTTTCTGGTTTTACGATTGTGGTAGGACCTGCAATAAACCAACAAGCGCAAAATCAATTTGGCTATGATCCTTTTGAAGATTTTTTTGGGGGTGGCAGAAATCGTTCTCCAAATGAATTTCAAGAAGTGCAAGAAGATGCTTTTTTTGCGTTAAGTTCCAACAAGAAAGAAGTTTACATGGGTGAAGGGTTCTCGGTAAGCATGGCGTTTTATGTTTCAGAGCAAAACCGTGCACAGCTTGATTTTTTTGAATTGGGAAAACAAATGCAAGCACTTTTAAGAAAAATTAAGGCTGAAAACTGTTGGGAAGAAAACTTTATGATTGAGGAAATTACACCTCAAAACATTACGATAGGAGGTAAAAGATATGTTCAGTATAAATTATATCAAGCTGTTTTTTATCCATTAAACACCAAAACTGTAAAATTCCCAGAGCTGGAATTAAAAATGGTAAAATATAAAATGGCGAAAAATCCTACTTTTTTTGGCAATAACAGGCAGCAAGCATTTAAGTCGTTTTTATCTAAACCTTTCCAAGTAAAGGTTAAAGATTTGCCTCCTCATCCGCTTAAAAATTCGGTTTCTGTGGGAGATTATACTTTAGACGAAAAAATAAATAAAAGAAAAATCAAAACAGGTCAAAGTATTGAGTACCAGTTTGAAATAAAAGGAGAAGGAAATATACATGGTATAAGTAAGCCCAATACCGAAACCAGCACGGCTTTTGATTTTTACGAACCCAATAGCTACCAAAATATTACCAGACACCGTGATAGTGTAACAGGTAACAAAAACTTTACTTATTTTATTATCCCCAATGAACCAGGTAAGTATCACTTAAAATCTTACATCAATTGGATTTATTTCAATTATAAACGAAAAAGGTATGACACACTTAGTTCTAAATACCCAATTGAGGTTTATGGAGAAAGTAAAAAAAATACGCTTATTCATTCTACTGGCTTCAATGGTTTTTATGACAGAATCAAGTCTGAATCTAATAAATTAGTGAATACAGATGAATGTGAAAGATTAAAACAGACCGCCAATTATGTAGTTTTGGGCTTTTTTATAGTTTCACTTATTTTAATTATCAGAAAAAAGAAAAAATGAGCAATAGCTTCGGGCATTTATTTAAAATCAGCACATTTGGGGAGTCGCATGGAAAAGCGGTAGGTGTAATCGTAGATGGCTGTCCTGCGGGCATTCCGATTGATTTGGAATTTATCCAAAAAGAATTGGACAGACGCAAACCTGGGCAATCCAAAATCACAACCCAAAGAAAAGAAGGAGATATAATAGAAGTTTATTCCGGGATTTTTGAAGGCAAAAGTACGGGAACACCTATCATGCTGATGGTGCAAAACGAAGACCAAAGGAGCAAAGATTATTCTGAAATAGCTGACAAATTCAGGCCTTCCCATGCCGATTATACCTACCAAATTAAATATGGCAACCGTGATTACAGAGGCGGAGGAAGAAGTTCAGCTAGAGAAACGGTAGCGAGAGTGGCAGCTGGCGCTTTGGCTAAAACGTTTTTAGCAGGAAAAAATATTAGCGTTCAGGCTTATGTTTCGCAAGTAGGGAGTTTGAAATTGGAAAAGGATTATAAAGAGCTTAATTTAAGTTTGGCAGAAGAAAATATCATTCGTTGCCCAGACCCTATTGTAGCCGAGCAAATGATTGCTTTAATAGATAAAACAAGAAAAGATTGTGATACCATAGGGGGAATAATCACTTGTGTAGTTAAAAACGTTCCCGCAGGTATCGGAGAACCTGTTTTCAATAAGCTTCATTCCGATTTGGGGGCAGCTATGTTGGGTATTAATGCCGTAAAGGGCTTTGAATATGGAAGTGGTTTTGAAGGCGTAAGCATGAAAGGTTCAGAACATAATGATGCTTTTTTTATTGAAAACAATCAGGTCAAAA
>JAAFJZ010000253.1 GCA_013298205.1 Cytophagales bacterium | reverse complement strand
GAATTAGAATTTGGAATAATTTCCAAAGATATGTTTGCTACGAAATTCCATCTTCTTGCAATCCTTTTGCTTTTCAAGAAATAGATGTAAATTATGACCTAAAACCTTCCATTAGCAACTGGATTGTGGGCGTTTTGGTTTTAATAGTGATTTTTCTTGGAATTTTTAGACTTAACAAATATAAAATATTTATTATTAGTTTCCTTTCAGCCAATTTTTTTATTTTATTATTATGGCCAGACGCTTGGTTTGGTGTTCGGTTTATGCTTGGGTTAGTTCCTCTATTTACTTTTCTAATTTACTTTAGCCTATTCCAAAATTTGAATGCTTTTTTTACATTCATTTTGAAAAGAGACTTTAGCATTGCACCTTATTTTCTTGTGATGTTTGTATTTTTTTATTTTGGAAAAATTAAAATTTTACATCAAAAAGCAAAACAACCTTATGCCATTCAGTTTCAAAACTACTTTGATGTAGCCATTTGGGCAAAAAATAATCTTCCAGAAAATGCAGTTGTGGCTTGTAGAAAACCTTCTTTATTTTATTATTTTTCAGGAAAATTCACTTGCAACTACTTGTTTTCAAAAGATAAAAACTTATTTTTGGAGGATTTTAAAATTAAAAAGGTTACTCATACTGTTTTGGATCAGCTAGGTTATTCTTCCACTGGTCTTTATCAATATCCTGTAATAAAGGAAAATCCAGACAAATTTTCTGTATTGCTAGAAACGGTTGAGCCACAAACATATATGTTAAGTTTTAAAAATTAATTTATAAATCCCTCATATAAAAACCTTCGAATAGTAACTCTTTTACTAAATAAAAATTACATTTGCCAAAAAACTACTTCCAAACCTAATGAGTGTACTACTAGATTTTGAAAAACCAATTGCAGAACTTGAGTCCAAGTTGAACGATATGCAACAATTGGCTGAAGAAAATAATGTTGATGTTTCCGAAGCTGTAAAGACTTTGGAAGACAAAATTAAAAAATTAAAAAAAGAGACCTATGCCAACCTCACACGCTGGCAAAGAGTGCAATTATCAAGGCATCCTGATAGACCTTATACTTTAGATTATATTGTAGATATAGCCGATAAGTTTCAAGAATTGTATGGAGATAGAAATGTGAAAGATGATAAAGCAATGGTTGGAGGTTTTGGAGAGATTAATGGGCAAAGTGCTTTGTTTTTAGGTCATCAAAAAGGCCGTAATACCAAGCAAAGACAAATACGCAATTTTGGAATGGCAAATCCAGAAGGTTATAGAAAAGCCCTTCGTTTGATGAAACTAGCAGAAAAATTCAATGTACCTGTTATTTGTTTTATTGATACACCTGGTGCATTTCCTGGTTTGGAAGCAGAAGAAAGAGGCCAAGCTGAAGCAATCGCAAGGAATTTAAAAGAAATGTTTATGCTTAAAGTACCTATTGTTTGTATTGTGATAGGAGAGGGTGCTTCGGGTGGTGCTTTGGGAATCGGAATTGGAGATAGAGTTTTGATGTTGGAAAATACTTGGTACTCAGTAATTTCTCCCGAATCATGTTCTTCGATTCTTTGGAGAAGTTGGGAATTTAAAGAACAAGCTGCTGAAGCATTAAAACTTACAGCTACAGATATGTTAAAATTAAAATTGATAGATGGTATCATCAAAGAACCACTAGGAGGAGCTCATTCTGACCCTTCAGGCATGTCAACTAAGCTTAAAAAAACAATTTCTGACACCTTACTTGAGCTAAAAGAAATTCCAATACCTGAATTAATTAGCCAAAGAATTGATAAGTTTTCTTCTATGGGTGTTGTAAAAGAAAATTAAGTTTTTAATATACTTAACTTTCTTTTCTAAACTATCGACTTTTAGTATCTTATTTATTATTACTTTAATCAAGAAAAACCTTTTAGATTTTTTATTTTTTTAATTTTATGTTGAAAGACATTCTAAACTTTTTTCTTTTCAAAAATTAAAATATACGACTGTGATTGAGGTTGGTAAGAATTCAATTCAGGTTGATATATAAATGTAGATTCACCAGCAGGGTTAATATCAACCATACCTACAAAATCATAGTTTTCTTTTGAGTATTTGCTATACCAATTAAAGATGTAATTTTCTGATTCAGGTCTTGAAAGCCAAGACATTCTTTCATTTACCATCAATAAAAACTTAGGCTTGCTTTCTTCTATTTCTTTAATCATTTCTTTTTGCATTTCGAGTGCATAAGGGTGTTTTTCCATTAAATTATAAGTATAAATATATCCTGTAGCCGATTTTCTTCCAGCATAAAAGCAAATTTGTGGTTCAGAACCTAAAACAGCAATTTTGTCATTTTCGTTTGTTCGTTCTTTAAGGAATTTTGCAATCTCGGGAGATTCTACAAAAGGATTAGATGAGTAAATCATTTTGCAAAAACGAACAGGCTTTTGTTTAAATAAATATTGATTTTCTGATATGATAACGAATAAAATTACCAAACCTATCAAAACATATTTTACAAAATAAAGTTTTTCTGATTTGATTTTTTGAGTAATAACTTGGTCTAAAGCAAATAAAAAACCTGCCACAGCGATAGACAATGCGGGCATAAATTGGATAAAATAATGTTGCCTAAAGTAAAAACCTGGACAAACTGCAAGAATTGAAAAAATAAAGAAGATTGCTAAAGTTATAGGTATTTTAATGTCTTTTTTAGAAGTAATAAAAAGTAATACTACACCCAAAAAACCCATAATCCACAACCATTTATGGGCCAAAAGCAAACCAGGCAAAGAATACCCCAACATTTCAAATGCTTGAGATAACGGAACTTGATTGCCGTATTGAGATGCATAAGTTACGGTCCAAAAATAAAATCTATCATAAGTGCCAGAAGCATAAAGTATAGTAACCATCAATATAAATGGTATTAAAGAGCCTAAACCAACTATAAATGCTGAAATGGTTTTTTTTAATAAGTTTTCTTTTACTAAAACCATGGATATAATTAAATAGGCTGGAATAAAAAACACCCCTGATTGTTTCATAATAAAGGCCATTCCAACTAAAAATCCTGCAAATAAAAAATGTAATAATTTATTGGTTTCGCAAGCTATTAATAAGCAATAAAAACCCGCAATCGCAAATAACATAACAAAGTGAGTAGCATGAGCAGCAAAGCCTAAAACAGAATAACTGATAGTTAATAGTCCAAAAACCATGGCAGAAACGACTCCTAAGCCTCCAGTAAATAGCTTTTTAACGATTTTATAAATCAAAAACATGCTTATTAAATTGGTTACCATGAGTCCTAAATGCACTCCTGTAATTGTTTTTCCAAAAAACAACATAAAAAAAGCAAACATGAAGTTAGTGCCTGGGTATTTCATATTGTAAGCAGCTTTGAAAGGAGCAATGCCGTCCAAAATTAAACTTCCCATATATGCATATTCCCCTTCATCTCTTTCCATTGGCAAACCCAATAAGCGCCACCTAATCAATGCAATAAAAAGTAATACAAGTCCTAAGAAAATGTATTCTACATTAACACTTTTATTTTCTGAGTGTGTTTCAATTTTCTTATTTTTAGCCATAAAACTAATCTGAGTATGTTTTGAAGGTATTGTAATCTCTAATATATTCGTCAGTTGAGTAGGCTTCTGATGCCATACATAACATGATAGATGAAATAGGAAATTTTATTTTTTGCCAATATAAAGGAGGTAAAAACAAAGCTTTACTTGGGGAATCGAGGTAGAAAATATGAGTTTCTCCTGATTGAGATTCAAGTTCAACTTCTATTTTCCCTTGAATTCCTATTAGTATTTGGTATTGCTTTTTGTGTGCTAAATTGGAACGATCTGAAATGGTATCGATGTCATAAATCCAATAAGCTCTTTTGGGGCTTACTAAGCCTAGTTTTTCAAAATCCAATAATGACAATTTTCCTTTATCACCCTGTAAATGGGTTGGTATTTCAAGCCAATGTGGATTTTTTAAATTTTGCAATTTTAATTTTTAAATACGTTTATTAGGGTTCAAATCTTTTAAAGATGGTTATTTTTTAGGATTTGAAGTAGTAGGTTTGTTTTTTTCGTTTGCTATAGCTAGATTGTTTTTTGCTAAATCAAAATCAGGTTGTAAATTTAAAGATTCAATCAAAAACTTTTTGGCATCTTCAATAGAATTTGTTTCTATAGCCATCACACCTAAAATGTTATAAGCAGCTGATTTTAATGCGATATCTTTTTGATTTCCATCACTTAGAGTCATTGGAATCGTTTTTTTATTTGCCTCTTCATTTCTTATAACTTGCGATAAAGACATATTGCATTCGCCATATCTTTTCAATTGAAATTGCATAACTGCCAATTGATACAAATGATTAATGTCTTTTGTGCTTGAATATAGCTTTTCATAGCTTTCTAAAGATTCTTTATACAATCTCAAATTTTGTTCAGAAATTGCTTTTATTTCTAAAGTAGAATTACTTGAAGGGTTTCTTGTTAAAATTTCTCTAGACAAAAGAATGGATTGAGGAAAACTCTCTGTTCTGAAGTAAATAATAAGTAATGTATCGTACAAAAGCAAGTTAATAGGGTCTAAAGCTATCATTTC
>JAAFJZ010000252.1 GCA_013298205.1 Cytophagales bacterium | reverse complement strand
TTCCAAGTTGAAGTTCCATTTATTCCAAGCCAAAGTTCTTTTTGTGGAAAAACAGAAAGATTGCCAAAAGAAAGCAAGGTTTTGCTGTTTGGAGATATTTTTAATGTTATAAACAATACAAAAAAAGCAATAATCAATGCAAAAAGTTGATATTTTAGCATTGTATTTATGAAATCGTTTTTATGAAAAAGCACTTTAATATCAGGCAAAATTTTAATGGCTGATAATAAAATTGCAGAAACAATTAAAATAGCGGAAATTGTTGTTATTGTTCTCATTTTTATGTTTTTTTAGGACACAAAATTCAGTAATACCATTTTTTAAACAATTACCAAACGGTAACTAATGATTAGAAATTTCTTTTCTTATTCTGCTCAAACTTTGTGGCGTGATGCCCAGATACGAAGCAATGTATTTTTGAGGCGTTCGCTGAATAATTTGTGGTTGCTTGGTTTGCAATTCGATGTATCTTTCCATTGCCGTTTTTGTAAGAATATCTATTTGTTGTTTTTGTTTGTGAATAAAAAGTCCTTCGGAAGCAAACCGACATATTTTATCTCCAAAAGTTGTATTGGAGCTTAGTTTGTCAAAATTGGTTTTAGAAATTCTAAAAAGCAGCGAAGGTTCAAAAATTACAACTTCAAGTGGCGAGGTTTTTTGGTCAAGAAACGACATATAGTCACCAAAAAAATCGCCATCGTAGCACAAATCAATACACACAAAATTATGATTGTTCCAAAGTAAAATTCCGCCTGAGCCTTTCAAAATAAAGTATAAATATTTTTCGGTGCTTCCATTTTCTTTTATAATCTGTTCTTTTTCAAAAGACAACGTTTCTCCCAATTCAACAAACGAATCCCAAGCCTCGATTGGCACTTCAAAATAAGGGTCAAACGCTAATTTTATGGTTTGTGAAGTTGTCATTTACTTGGGTTTATAATAAATTATATTAAACCGATTTGATTATATTACATAATTTTAGTTTATTTGCAAATGCAAAAACTAAAAATTCATACTATGACTACCTCTCAAATAGAGGAGTTATTAAAATCCAAAGAAGACTATAAAATAGCTGTAAGACTAGCTTGTATTTTATTAGTCGCAAAAGGACAAAGCAGTAGACAAGCACAGGAATTATTTCTGTTGAGTCATAATCAAATCTGTATTTGGGCTAATAGATTTGAAAAATCTGGGATAGATGGGTTAAAAGATAAACCAAAACCGGGCAGAAAATCTGCAATTACTATTGAACAACTAACTTGGTTAAAGAATTTAGTTATAAATGAAAGTCCAACCGCACACGGATATAATACAGAGACTAGGACTGCACCAATACTTGTTAAAATTATAGAAAAGAATTGTAACATCATTTATTCGGATGATATGGTTTATGTTCTATTAAAGAAAAAATTAAATCTTACACACAAAAAAGGGAAAGGATTTTATCCCGAAGCGGACGCTGAAAAACGAGAGGTTTTCGTAGAAAGTCTAAAAAAAAACTCCTAGAAACGCCTTCTGAGGATATTTTTCTATTTGAAGATGAATGTAGCATGAGTAATTCTGCAAGTATTTCATATAAATGGTCTGAAAAAGGAAAGCAACCACTCATAAAACAAAAGCAAAAAAGACGCGAAAGAGTAACTCTATTTGGAGCGGTCAATCCAATTTCAGGTGAAGTGATTGTTCAAAAAGCTGCTAAGGGAAATGCAAAAACATTTAAACGATATTTGAAAAAAATACTAAAAACATATAAAAATAGAAGCGGAAAAATACATTTGATTTTAGATAATGTAAAATACCATCATGCAAAAGCATTAAAAGGGTTTTTAAAACAACACGTAGATAAATTAGAATTAATATTTTTGCCTGCTTACAGTCCCGATTTTAATCCTATTGAAAGAGTATGGTGGTATATGAGAAAAAAAATATCAAATAACAGATATGTAGATTCCTTAAACGACAGAATGAAGGCGTTTTGGAAAATGTTTTCTCATTACCAAAAACCTAATAAATTTATAGTAGATTTATGTAATCTTAATTTTTCGGTTTAATATAATCAAATGTAAATAAGTAAATGATAGTTCTAATCTTTTTTGATTTTTTACAAATTTCAAATTATAATTCTCCATTTTCTTAAACCACCAACCAAAAACAAAAGTCCAATAAAAACGGCAATCAATGAATACGTTATTTCTAAAAATTGACTTGCATTTTGTTTTTCTATATCAAAAATAAGTTCTCCAAATCCACGCAACAAATATATAGCTGCGATTACAAAAATCGTTGGTTTCAGGAAAGGCAATTTTCTAAATTTATCAGCTGCTGAAAGTCCATAAAGTCCGAAAATAAAAAATACAACAGCTACAAAAATTGTCAATAGATACGGAAATGACGTATTTATCTGAGCTAATTCTTGCATTTCTTTGCCTATTCCTGTTATTTCAAACATTTTTTCAGCCCAAAACAAACCAATAAGATGACCGATGGCAATTATTAAATTAATGTATCCTCCAAGTTTTAGCATGATTTCTTTTATTTATTTTTGTTTGATAAATTTTTATTTTCCGATAAGCACATTGTATTCTTTCGGAATTTCTACTCCTTTAAAATGGTTTGTAAGACCGTAAAATATTATAATTGTTAAGCAAATTCCAAAAATTAAAATTGCTATTGATTGACTTTTTGGTGTAAAATCATAAATAGTTAGTTTCATTTTTTTGTAATGGATACAAGCAATGTGTCCAAAAAAGGAAAAAATGGCAAATGCGTAATATGGGATAAAAAACAAGTTGAATGGAAAGGTATTTAATCCGGCTACGCCAAAATAAAAATTGGTATTAAGATTCAAAAAATACCGTCCAACCAAAACTGCACTTACATGAAAAACTAAAAAAAAAGCTAAATAAATTCCTGTCCAAATATGCAGTTTTTCAAACATAGAAGTAGCGGTCTTCCTGCTCGTTTTAAAAAGTGTAATGCCTGAAATTATTTGCATAAGAACAGCTCCTAATAAAATAGTTTCTACAAAAATATTGCGATAAAAAAGTCTTAAAATGTTCATCATTTCAATATGTTTTTCTGCACCAAAAATACTTAAAACATGGTTGAACAAATGAAGCCCAACAAATACTGTAATCGTCAGCCCTGATATATAATGAATTCGTTTCATTTATAATTTTTTGCAAATATCTTTCATAATTTGCAAAACCTATTTGATATAGATCAAATTCGATTTTTAGGGTTCCGAATTCTGCTCAATGTTTCAAGCGTAATAACTAAATAGGAAGCGATGTGCGTCAATGAAACCCGTTGGGTAATATCGGGTCGAATGATAAGTAGATTTTCATACTTTTGTTGTGCGGTTTCAAATTGAATTGAAAAAATGCGTTTTTGTAATGCCAACATTGTTTTTGTGGCAACAATTCTGAGTAATCTGTCGAAATCAGGATGTTTGTCTGCTAATTTAAAAATGTCATCTCTCCCTATTTCGAGAAAAGTGGTAGGCTCAAGCAATTCGATAAAATGCGGACTTGGGATGTTTTCAAAAAAACTGTTGATTGAATTGATAAAGTAGTTTTCAAAGGCAAACCAATCGGTAATATCTTTTCCATCTTTCATATAAAATGCACGTGCACAACCTTTTACTATAAAAAATGATTTATCGGCATACTCACCTTCGGTTACCAACAAAATAGATTTTTCGGCTGAAACTAATTTAGACACTTTAGCAAAATCTGCCATACAATTATTGGTAAGCTTAGAATAGGTTTCGCTAATATTTTGTATCGTATTTTCTACGTTTAAAGAGGTTGACATAATTATATTTCAAATTAAAATCTTTTTCTGCGATAGTTAGTAATTAAATATTTTTAAATTTTGAATTATTGTAATTCTATTTCTAGGTTATTGACAAAAATATTTTTCAAAAAATCTACTTAAAGTAGTAATTTAAAGATATTATGAGTTAAAAGTTTCATTCATTTTCAATGCGAAGTTTTTCTACTTGTTTTATCGTTAAATTTGTTCCTTTTGCAATAGTTTCATTATCCAAACCCATTTCAATGAAGTTTTTTGCAATTTCAACTGCAGTTTTTAATTCTGCAGCTTTTGTTGCATTATCCTCAGCCTCAAATTTAGCTGAATATGCCTCACTCGCTTTTACACGTAAAGCATCCAAATGGCGATTGTAGCCATAGGTTGCTTTTTCGTTTAACCGCATAATATCCAAAACCTCTTTTGCTTCTGCCAAGCCTTTGGCTTTGAAATTATCTTTTACTTCACTGTTTTTTAAGAAATAAATCCATTCATCCAGCGTGTTTTTTGCTTTGTCGTCAAACTGATTTACTTTTATAATGTAGTATTCAGGAAAAATATCTGACACATTTTGTTTGGTAAAAGTAGCTTTTTGAAAACTAGAAAGTTGAAGTGTATCATTTTCATGTAATCCTTTAAAATTCGTTTTTCCTTTGTACACATAATCCTGACCTTGCCCCAAATCAAAATACACAATATTAACAGAAATTACTTTTTTGATTTCCGAATAATTTTGACCTACACGTATGTTTTCGGTCAATGCTTTTGAAGCTCCATAAGCCATTCTATGAAAATAATCTATTTCGTA
>JAAFJZ010000251.1 GCA_013298205.1 Cytophagales bacterium | reverse complement strand
AATATAATTCAAATAGATATTCCAACCAGCTACTGGGCTTAAATAAATTTGAGCAATTGCAGATTTTTGAGTTTTCCAATCTGTAAGTCCATCCCAGTTGTTTACAATACCAGCCATGATACCAAATTTGTCAGAGAAAGCATAATTAGCTTTCAAACCCACGTGGTAGAATGGACCGTTATTGAATAGATTAGATAGTGAATAGTGGTAGTTAATTGGAGCATCAATTACTTCATAACCAATGTGTGTTCCAAATTGCCCAACTGTGAAGCTCAACTTATTTGTAATGTTGTATTTAAAATATGCTTGTTTGATAGCTGCTGATGTACCGTAAAGCATGCTTTGGTTAGCATTTTTAGGATAATATCCTGTAGCATATCCACCTGGAGACATTTGTCTTTGGTTTCCAAAGTTACCAAGTTCTGCATTAGGACCAAAAGTTAAATCAATTACCATTTCAGATTTTTTGTTGGTATAAACCGCTTTTAACTGCACCAATCCCAAGGCAAATTGTTTGTCTAATCTGTCAAATGCTCTTGAGTAACCATAAGCTGAATGATTTGCACCATAGCCCATAGAATTTCCTGATTCTGGATTATTGAAGTTGGTTAAGTAGTATGAATCAATGTAACCACCGAGTACGAATTGACCGATGTCTTTTTTTGTTGTGTCTGTTTGGGCATTAGCAACCACAGCAGAACCGATTGCGAACATGAGTCCGAATTTTGTAATGAGTTTACGCATTTTTTTAAGTGTTTAGTTAATTGATAGTTTTAGTTGTTTTTTTTTACTAAATATTTATAGTTAATCTCAACTTAAAAGTGAAATCTAGACCTTAAATATTTGAATTGTTCATCTTTCAAGTTTCAATTCGATTGACAAGGTAAAGCGACTTATTTAAAAATCCAAATTATTTTACAAAAATAATCGTATTTTTTTCAAAATCGCCTTAAATTTAATGCTAAAACTGCAAAATAACCATTTTTATTGATTGATTATTTTATAATTTGATAAGTTTTTGCAAAATGGCTATATGAACAAATTATTAGAAAATTGTACTTTTGAAAGAAAAAGTCCTTTAGCAGGAACTGATGAACCAGTAAAATTTCGGTTTTTATTTTCTATATTTTCACAAAACTTTTCGATTGTAGTTTTATTCATTCCAACATCCAAAATCGAGCCTACAATACAACGCACCATTCCTCTCAAAAATCGATTGGCTGTAATGTGAAATACAATTAAATTATCATTATCTACCCAATAAGCTTCAAATATTTGGCATCTAAAATGGGTTACGCCAGTTTTTACTTTTGAAAAAGCTTGAAAATCCTCATATTTAATTAACATTTGTGCCGCTAGATTCATTTTTTCTATATCCGGCTTTGCATACAGTAAATGAGCTGTTTGGTTTACAAATGGATTTTTTCTCAATGACACCTTATATATGTAGCTTCTTTTTCTGGCATCATACCTCGCACTCGCAGTGTCTCGTACTTGAAATATATTGTTTGCTGAAATTTCAACAGGAAGGATGGCATTTAGCTTTCTTACAAAAGCAGTTGAATCTATTACTAAAGGTGTATCAAAGTGTATAAATTGCTCCAAAGCGTGTACGCCCGTGTCAGTACGACCGCTTGCTACAGTTTCAACTTCATGTTTAAGTAAAATTTTTAATTTTGACTCTACTATTTCTTGAATAGAAAGAGAATTCAGTTGTTTTTGCCAGCCGTGGTAGTTTGTACCATTATATGAAAGGTTTAAAAAATACCTCAAAATGTAAAAGCTGAAAAATATAGATAATAGCTATTGTTTTTTTTCAAGTCAATTAGACTTAAATTTAGAAATAATTATGAAATATTAATGAGTTACCATTGGTTCTAATGTTTTGGCGTGATCTATCATCTCTTGTAATTGAGATTCAGAAGGAATTTTGCCAATAATATTTTTCCCAGTAGCAATCAGTTCATCTATTTTGGTTTTTAAGTTTTTAGCATTTCTAGTTCTAAATTCTTTAACGGTGTCTACACCTACAGTTTCTAATAATTCGGCTGTTTGACCAGCTACACCTTTTACCCTTGTTAAATCTGCATGATTTGTCCATTTTAATATTTTTGAGTCATCTATACCAGTAGCCTCAGACACTTCTGATCTACCTTTTTTGGTTGCACATTTGTTTAAAAAAGAAACAGTTGTTTTGATTCCAATTTCTTGAAGTTTTGCAGCATAAGCAGGACCAATTCCTTCAATGTCTTCGATTTTATAAGAGTAAGCCATATTATAGTTGTTTTTTAGGTGAATTTTAAGGTTTTATTAGTTTTTTTAATTCAAATTCGTTCACATTGATTTTATATTCTTGTTTTAAAGAATTTATCCAATCTTCTTCTAGTTTATTTTGGTAATCAGAAATTACCAATCCTTTGCATTCATTTAAGTATTTCGCTCGAGGCTCTTCTATCGATAAAATTTTGAGTAAAATGAATCGATTGTTTTTTTCGATGTTAAATTCTCCAACTTTAGGTTCTACGCTATCTATGATTTCATTGTCATGTTTCTGAAATTTACCCTCAGTAATTTGTAAATTTAAAGCTTGATTAGAATTAAATTCTTTTTCTAATTCTTTTACAGATGTTGTAAAAAGTTTTAAACCGGCTTTAGTTCTGTCGGTTATATTTCCTTGGGAAGCGGCAGAAACGATTGATTTTAAAATTAATTTAGTTGAATCAACATTGTTAGCAATTAAATACTTTTTGATTTCATTAGCTCTTTTTACTGCGATTTTCGAATCTGATTTCAGCTCGGATTTGTCAGCGTATGCTGTAATTTCCAATTTCATTTTTGGGTTTTTCAATAAAATGTCTTTTGGAACAACAAGTTTAGACATTGCAGATTCATCTAAAGTAAATGTGTTTGTTTTGAAAAGTATATCATTAAATTTTGTACTTGTCAATTCTACAACTCCAGATTTTAATTTTTCTTTTACTTGATTGCGTATGGCTTCAGTTGCACAATTGAAAATCTGAACATTAACTCGTTGTTCCCACATATAACTATTCTTTTTGGTATTATAAAAGTTTTGTATTCCAGCCGAATCGTCTATTGCTTTTGACCATACTTTTTTATCCATTAACTGAAAAAGTAGAATACCGTCTCTATATTCACTAGTAAGTAAAGAATAGTCCTTGTATTTTTTACCCAAATTAGCCTCTTCATAGTCCATTAAAGATTTCTCCATAAAATCTTGGTACAATAACTTTCCGTGATAATTAGGAGAAATCTTAGTTTTAGGGCTTTGATTTAGTAAAGCGTAATTATAAAATGCATCAGCTGCATAAGGAATATTGGCAATTGTGAAAAGCACCAATGAGCGATCTCTGCTTCTTACTTTTGCATCAGACCATTTTGCCTTTAAAATTGATGAATCAAATGCAACTAATGCAATATCTAAATTTTTGGGTTTCTCTACCAATTGATTTTCCTTTCTAATTCTTTCTATAAAAT
Organism: Cytophagales bacterium; assembly: GCA_013298205.1. GTDB lineage: Bacteria > Bacteroidota > Bacteroidia > Cytophagales > UBA9547 > JAAFJZ01. The sequence goes on along the minus strand of JAAFJZ010000251.1, from coordinate 1,144 downwards.
AAACATTATTCAATTCAGACCTTTGATCACGGTTTACTTTTTGTTTAAGCGTACTTTCTAACTCTGAAAATGGAAGCAAGGACTTTTTCTCAATCATTTTAATGATATGCCATCCGTAAGGTGAAAGTACAGGTTCTGCAATATCTCCTGGGTTGGCTAAAGAAAAAGCTGTATTTTCAAAAACGGGTACTCCGATTAAACCAGTACTAAAAAAGGGCAATTCACCACCTGAAGCTTTTGAACCTTGATCGTCTGAAAATTGTGAGCAAAGAGACTTCCATTCTTCGCCTGCTTTAGCTTTTGTGTAAATTTCTTTTGCTTTCTTGTATAATGTAATTGAATCTGCTTTTGGCATATTTTGAAAGGCTTGAACCATAATATGGGCTACTTTTACTTCTCCTTTCGAAGCTCTTTTATCTAGCACTTTTATGAGATGGTATCCAAATTTTGAGCGCACAGGCATAGAAACTTCTCCTACGGGTAAATTAAAAGCTGCGTTTTCAAAAGGATATACCATTTGTAATGCAGTAAAATATCCTAGGTCACCACCATTGTTTGTAGCAGAAGGGTCTTCGGAAATCTTTTTTGCTAGTGCAATGAAATCTTCTCCAGAGATTAGTTTTTTTCTAATTTCAATCGCTTTCGAGTAGGCTTTAAGCGTATCTAAAGGGTCGGCTTCTTGAGAAACAGCAAATAAAATATGAGAAGCACGTACTTCGCTTTTCATTCTTTCATAAGCTTCTTTTACCAAACCATCTGTTGCTTTTTTTTCTGTAAGGTAGGGAGTAGCTAATTGTTTGCGATATGTTTCAAATTCAGTTTTAAATGCAGAAGTTGTGTCTAATCCCATTTTTTCCGCATCCATAACTTTAAGCCTAAATCTTGTATATAACTCAAGATAATCTCTTAGGCTTTTATCAGAATATTTTTCATCTGTAGAATTATTGTTTTTTTCATAAACGTATTTAAAATCTTCTGCAAAAGTTTTTTTACCTCCAATAGAAATAAGGTATGCAGGTTCTTTTGTTGATAAAGCTTTTTTTTGTGCAATTGTATTGTGTAAAAAGCTTACATATAGAGTAATTACAACAATTGCTGTTGAGAATTTGGATGCTGTTGGTTTTATCATTTAATTAATATTTTG
>JAAFJZ010000250.1 GCA_013298205.1 Cytophagales bacterium | reverse complement strand
AAAAGTTTCTCTTACAGGTACTGTGAAAGATAATAAAAATGGTGAAGACATAATTGGTGCTATAATTTCGATTAAAGAAACCAAACAAGGTGTAGCCACTAATCCGTATGGGTTTTATTCTATTACTTTACCCGTAGGTTCTTATACTGTAGTATATTCTTACATCGGGTTTAGAGCTGTAGAAAAGAAAATAGATTTACAAAGCGACCAGGCGATCAATATTTCTTTAAATGAGGAAGTAATTACAACAGAAGAAGTAGTTGTTACTGAAAAAAGAGCCGATGCAAATGTTGCAGATATGAAAATGAGCAAAGTTGAAATTAATATGGCTCAACTTAAAAAATTACCTCCATTATTTGGAGAGCCCGATTTAATAAAACTAGTTCAGCTACAACCTGGGGTTGTTACAGCTGGTGAAGGCTCAAGCGCGTTCTTTGTTAGAGGGGGTGGTGCTGATCAAAATCTAATTTTGTATGATGAAGCTCCCATTTATGACCCTTCTCATTTGTTTGGATTGTTTTCAGCATTTAATACTTCAATCATAAAAACCTCAGAATTATATAAGGGCGGTATTCCAGCTAATTATGGTGGAAGGCTTTCATCAGTTCTAGATGTTCGCTCAATAGATGGAAATACAAAAAGATTTACAGGTGCGGCTTCAGTTGGGCTTTTGGCTGCACGTTTAAATGTACAAGGTCCTTTAGGTCCTCAGTTGTTTAGAAAAAGAAAAAGAGATTCTTTAGGCAATTATGTAGAATATGAAGATGGTGCAAAAGCTTCCTTTATGCTTTCTGCTAGGAGATCTTTTATAGGTTATGTTTTTCAATTTAATCCTGACACAAGAAATAATGATGTATATTTTTATGACATCAATGGTAAATTAAACTGGAATATAGATGATAAAAACAGGGTTTTCTTGTCTTTTTATTCAGGTAGAGACTTGCTTGCATTTGGAAACGCTTTTAAATTTGATTGGGGAAATAACACTACAACTTTAAGATGGAACCATCTTTTTAATAAAAGATTATTCTCTAATACTACTGGTATTTTTAGTTTATACGATTATGGTTTGGCTTTAAGAAATATATTTACTTGGAATGCAGGCATAACTGAATTTAGTCTAAAACAAGATTTTACTTATTATATTTCACCTAAAAATACACTTTCATTTGGTATAACATCTGCTATTAGACAATTCCAGCCAGGCGATTTCAAAGCAGAAGCTCCCGGAATTCCAAATATTAATTTAGATAGATTAAAAGCATTAGATAATGCGATTTATATTTCAGATAAAATAGATTTGACTCCTAAACTCTCCATGGAATTAGGTCTTAGAGTGTCTGTATTTTCAAACTTAGGGGGACCAACAACATTTTTTAAATATCAATCACCTGGTTCTATCCAAAATAAAACTAAAATTGATAGTTCAAAATACGGTGATTTTCAATTCGTAGAAACTTTTGTTAATCCTGAACCCAGAGCTTCATTTCGTTATTTAATTAATGACAAAAGCTCATTAAAACTTTCTTATAATAGAATGGTACAAAATGTACATCAAATTATTGTTGGTGTTGTTCCATTACCAACAAGTTTTTGGTTGCCAAGTACGAAGTATCTAAAACCTCAGCTGGCTGATCAAATTGCATTGGGTTATTTTAGAAATTTTAAAGACAATATGTTTGAGTTTTCGGCAGAGGTTTATTATAAAGAAATGCAAAATGCAGTAGATTTTGCGGGGAATACAGTTGCTTTACTAAACAGAGATTTACCACAATCTATACGTCAAGGAAGAGCTTGGTCGTATGGATTAGAATTATTTTTCCTCAAAACCAAAGGTAAATTTACAGGTCAAATTTCTTATACATTAGCTTGGGCTACTAGAAATATTCCCGGTATAGAAAATGGCAAAGATTACTTTTCTACTTTTGATAGAAGACATAGCATAAATGTAGTAGCTACTTATGATATTTCTCCAAGGGTAAGCGTAGGCGGAACATGGACTTATGGAAGCGGTCGACCGATTACATTTGGTACAGGAAGTTCAATTCAAGGTGGCATACCTGTTTCGGTTTACACTGAAAGAAATAGTTATCGTTTAGCAGATTACCATCGTTTGGATCTTTCTGTGACATTAAAATCAAAAAAACGACTTGACAGATGGTGGAGTAGCGAAACCAATTTCTCAATTTATAATGTATATTGGATGAAAAATCCTTTTTCTATAACTGTTCAGCCAGAAACTACCAACAACAAAACAAATATAGATGGTTCATTAGCACCAGGAGAACTGGTTATTAACAATGTAAATCAAAGTAGTGAAGTAATTTTAACCTACTTATTTCCTATTTTACCTTCAATAAGTTATACATTTAATTTCTAAGATTTTCGTTCGACATAATATGAAAAATAATATATTCAATTCAAAAAACATCATTTTAAAGCTTTCATTAATTGCCTTAATGGCAATAATTTTACATTCTTGCCAAGAAAAACTTAGGGATTTTAAACCCAGCAGCGGAATACAAAGAATAGTTATAGATGGTTTTATAAGTGACTCTACGGGTGCAAATTACGTTTCAATTACAAAAACAAAAGATTTGCTAGATAAAAATCCAGTCCCTGTTGTTTCAAATGCTATGGTTATACTTAGAGATAATTTAGCAGTAATCGATACTTTTAAATTTTCTACCTTAACAAGAAGTTATTTACCATCCAAACCATGGAAAGGAGTTGCAGGAACAAACTATACTTTAACAGTTCTTGCTGATGGCACTACATACACAGCTACAGATAAAATGCCAGACTGGCCCGTATTTAAAATTGACAGTTTAAAAGCTGAATTTAGACTTAAGATTGAAGATAAAGATACAGTAAGGGTAAGAAATAATGCTTTTAATTCATTGTTTTTTGGAGGAAAAAACTACATCAAAAAAGGAGATTCTGTATTTAGAATTAGAATGTTTGCTATGAAAGAACAACCTTACAGAGTAAATGTATTAACAAAAGTATTTAGAAATAAAACCCCTTATTTTAACCCGTTTTCTATAACAGTAAACAATCTTCAAGAAGTGCCAATAAATAGTTTCTTTATAAACCCACCGCAAGGAGGGGGGCCACCAACAACTGTTAATTTTATTAGCAATGATACAATTACCGTAGTTTTAGCAGGTATTACTGACAATGCATTTGTTTACTTCTCGGGAATAAATGCTGTAAATGGAAATGATGGAGGTTTGTTCGATAGCCCAGCAGAGAATCCCTTAAGCAATTTTAATAACAATGCATTAGGGTATTTTAGAGCGGTACGTATTACATCTAAAAGCTTAATTGTAAGAAAAAGGTAAATTTTCATATTTCTTAATTTAGGTTAATGCTTTTGAACTTCTTAAAGAGCAATTTTGTATTATAAAAAAAACAAACTCATAATAAAATGAAAAAAGATAAAATTATTTATTGGTCAACTACAGGAATAGTAGCTGCTATGATGGCATTTAGTGCCTTTGGATATTTTACTAATCCAGAAATGAAAAGTGCATTTGTTAAGTTTGGCTTTCCTGATTTTTTTAGGATTGAGCTAGGCACAGCCAAATTTTTAGGAGCAATTGCGTTAATATTGCCCTTTACGCCAAAAATATTAAAAGATTTCGCATATGCTGGTTTTGTAATCGTTTTTGTATCAGCTTTTGTAGCTCATATTGCCTTAGGTGACCCTATAGGCAATGCCATTGCTCCAATCGTTTTTTTTAGTATTCTTGTAACATCTTACATTTATAACCAAAAAGTAAACCCATAATTAATTTGGGGAGAACAAACAAAAATTGAACTCCCCAAACAGGATTCAAAATGATTTGATTTTTTAATCATGTTTTTAATTTTAAAATCAAAAAAGATTTTTATGTTTAAATAGATTTAGCTAGCTAACTTTGTGAAAATAATCATTTCTTGCAAAAAAGCACATTTTATATTCTTCTTTTCTTTTCAGGACTATCCAATCTTATTGCTCAAAATAAAATTCGGTTTCAAATTTTATATAATGGCGATTCAAGCTCTATATCTTCTGCGATAATAACTTCAGATTCACAAATTATAAGTACAGATTCTTTTGGTAATGGATTTTTAAACTTAAAAAAAGGCAAAAATTTAGTTTCTGTTTCTCGATTAGGATTTAAAAAACAAAATTTTCAATATTTAATTTCACAAGATACTTCTATTATTATTTTTCTAAAAAAAGATATTAAAGAGCTAGATGAAGTAGAAATTATAAATATGGGTAGCAAAGAAAGCCAGGCAGAAATGGTTAAAATAAATCCCATTCAAGCCAAATTTAACCCAGCACCCTTTCAAGATTTTACTAGAATTTTAGCCGTAATTCCGGGAGTTATAAGTCAAAACGAATTTACGACAGGCTACTCTGTGAGAGGTGGCAATTATGACGAAAACCTAACTTATGTAAACGGAATGGAGGTTTATCGTCCATTTTTGGCTCGTTCGGGGCAACAGGAAGGTCTAAGTTTTGTCAATCCAGATTTAGCAAATCAAGTTGATTTTTTTACTGGAGGCTGGAAAGCAAAATATGGAGATAAAATAAGTTCAGTTTTAGATGTAGAATATAAAAAACCCAAAAAAATAGGAGGCAATATCTCAATTGGCTTGTTGGGGGGAAATGCAACATTGGAAGGAGCGACCAAAAAC
>JAAFJZ010000025.1 GCA_013298205.1 Cytophagales bacterium | reverse complement strand
TTTACATGCATCATAGCTAGTGTTTTTTGTACTTCTTTTTCTTGAAAATTACCCCAAACAGCATAACCCGCATTATTGATTACGATTTCAATATCATTGGTGATAATTGAAGCCCATTCTAACACTTTGTTTACTGAGCCATTTATAGATAAATCTAATGCCAAGATATGAACCTTAATCCCATATTTTTCTGTAATCTGGGATTTAAGGTCTATTAAGTCTTTTTCTGTTCTAGATACTAGCAACAAATCATATTTTTGTGCGGCAAGTTGTTTGGCAAAACAAGCTCCTATACCTTTTCCTGCACCCGTAATTAAAGCAAAACCCATATTATTTGCTCGTGATAGACATAAAACGATGATATAATTTAGTTTTACTTTTCTCGCTTTTAGGTGCATATGTACCTGTTACAAACGGAATATACATCACCCTTCTGCGGCTTTGCTCACCTTGAATTGGCGATTGAGCCACTCTATGCCACAAACGACCATCATGTACTGTCAAATCTCCAGCGTTTACTTCGATTCCCATTTCTTGTGGATCGGGTTCGTGGTCAATGAAATATTTTTTTCTAAACACCATCTTTCTCAATGACTGCTTGTGTGTACCAGGAATGATACGAAGACCACCATTTTCCATTGTACATTTATCTAAATGCAAACCTACATTGAGCATAGGCATAATTTTTTTGCCATAAAAAACATCTCTCAAAGCATCAGTATGCCAGCCCATACGAGCGAATTTGCTTTGGTCTGTATTTACGTAGTGATTTAAAACTACTCCATCTTTTTCCATTTCACCTATTCTAGGTGAATCTTGTTCTAAAAGAGAAAAAAGAGCTTTAAAACGGGTATCTTTTAGCAAATCATGCACGGCTGGGCTGTGTAAAGAAGTAAAAGCAAATCGTTGTACAATTGTACTCCCATCTACATCTTTACCATATTTAATGGGAACGCCAAATATTTTTTTTCTGTCTTCTTTCACCCATTCATCTTGGATTTTTATCACACTGTTTAGTATATCACCTACATATTCTTTTGTGATAAATTTATCAAAATGCAAAAATCCATATTCTTGGTAGAATTCAAATTGCTCATCGGTCAATTTTTCACCCAAGGTAAATTTAGGATAATTATGGCTTACTGTTATTTTAGGTTTTGTAATAGATTTCTCTTTTTCTTTAGCTTCCAAAGGTGGAGCTACTAGCAAATCAGTATCTTGCATAGTTGTGTGTAATATTATGTATGTTAAAAATTAGGTAAAGGTAAGAATAAATTTCTTATTTAACAATTTAAGACGCAAAAACTCAAATCAAGTTTCAATTGAAAGAAAATAGTTGGAAATGTGAAATATAAATTCAAACTTTTTTTTCACTTATTGTAATAACGCTACGTGTTAAAAAACTTTTTATTTCCATTTTTTATAAAATACCATTTTAAAATCAGTTTTATTTTTCAGCTTTTTAATTTGAGTGGTTACATTAATTAAACAAATGTCTTTTTTAACCCAATAAACAAAATTTGTGAATCTTTTTAAAAACTAAACATCAAACCCAAATTCAATCTTCCAGCATTTTGAATTACTTCTCCATTGAGTTTTTGTGAAAAGGGGTGTTGATAAAGAATTTGGAGTATAAATGGATTGAAATTGCAATCAAATCCTATCTGCCCAAAAAGACTTCTTCCTCCTGTATTAATTTGAAGATTATTTTTCCAAATGTCTTTTTCGGCAGACTCATAATACAATCCTAGGCGTGGGATGAGGGTAAATTTTTTGATTGAAATCAAATAAAAAAGAGATAAAAAGCTATTAACTCTTGAGCCTTGCAAAACTTTATTGGCAGATAATGTGCTGAACCTTAAATTATTAAAAAAGTCTAATCCCCATTTTTTGTATTGCATTGTATAATTGAAACGTAATAAAATGTCCAATGACGGGATTCCTGTTTGAATATCATAAGGATAAACTCGTTTGGATTTATCGCTCAATAAATATTGCCCAATAGGGAATTTGATGCCCAAACCTGGTCTTAAAATGTGCATAAAACCTGCTTTTTCTAGCCTAAAAACATAATCTCCCAAAATAAATGGGTCGCCCAAACCATTAAGTTGTGTGGTAGAATCGCCTACATAGAAGTTGCCACCTGTGCGCACGATTTCATTAAAATACAAATAATGCCTTGACCAAGGCAAGAGAATTTGTAGATTTATTTTATCTTTAATATTGTAATTGAAGCGCAGTTCAATGGTTTCAAACCGCTGAAAATCTTTGCTCGTTTTATTTAAGTAGGTATTGCTATCTGATATTTCATGGCTAGTTCGGGCTTTAGGGTTGGCTGTTGGGTCAAAGAAGAATCTATTTGCTATTGGGGGATTGGTTTCTTGGTAGCCATTGTAGAGGCGATACCGGTAGAAGATGCCTACAAAATTTCTATTTTCACGGTTGCTATAGTCATATAAATTGCAAATATCGCACGCTAATATCGGATAAGTAAAAAAAATAATGCATCCGATATTAAGGAGAAATTTCACTACCAAGTTTTATCCTTTTTTTTGCCTAAAACAAATGCCCTGGAAATATTAAAACCGAAGAAAATATCTCCCTTTGACCAATCTCCACGGGTTTCGGTTACATAAACAGGGTCTGCCATATCTCTGGCATTTGTTAAATGCATTTGAAATACGTGGCCACCCGTTTCTATCTCAAAACCCAAAGATAGCGAAGGATTATAAGGCGATTTGATTTGCCATGGCAGAGTAACAAAATATTCGCTTGTTATTGCAAAACGCTTAGTAATCTTAATCCTTCCAGAAAGCGAGCTAAAAAGTACAGTGTTATCTTCAAAAGGATTTTTAATAAAATTCCTATGTACAAAACCCAAACCCAATTGAAATGAAAGCCGCTCCGAAAATTTGCGAGCCACCATCAATTGAGTAAAATAGCTAAATCGGGCTATATTTTGCCTTTCATTTAAGTCTGGATCGTCATTTAAGGTGTTAAAACCTATATCCGAATAAACACTCAGGCTTATAGGCATATTTTTTTCTCCTGTAGATTGACGCAAAATTTTGTATTTGATATAAGCATCAACCATTTTGTATGCACTACTTCTACCCAAACCTACGCTTAATCTATCATTTATGCCATAATCTAAGCCCAAACGAATTCGTGCTTGGTCTAACCCAAAAAAATCATACATTCCGTTGTTTATAGAACCAAATCTATGTAAAATCATAAATTGCAACACCTTTTTGCCTGGCTGCTCGATAGAAGGGCCATTTACAATTCTAGTACCTTTGAAAGTGGCACTTATATATTCGGTAGTGGGTTTTTGCTCGCTTTCAAGAATTTTCATTAAATCTTCTTGAGCAAAAATTGAGAAACTAAAAAAATAAAATAAAATAAAGAGCGCTTTTTTTTGAAAAATTAGGGCCACAAAATTAATTTTTAATGTAAATTCTGTATTTCATATCTACAATAACTTTGATTTTTTCAGAAAGTTTTTCCCAAAGAAGCTGTGGAACTTTTACTTTAAAATCTTCTAACTTAACCCAAAATTCTGTTTTTGCAATCCATTCGTTTTTTTCAAAATATAAATTGGTAGTAGTTTTCTGCATTTGACTTACGCCATGTATGGTAAGTTCTCCTTGCGTTTCAATTTTACAAGGTTTAGAAGTTTTGCAACTATCCGGGTTTAAAGATGAAAGAAAAACTCCTTTGTAATTTGCTTTAGGATAAATACTGGCTTCTACATAATTTTCTAAAAAATGTTCTTTCATAAGCTGATTTTCGAACTTAAAATCACTCATTTTAAGAGAAAAGACGATATCTTTAGTTTCAAGATTAATCATGCTATACACTTTGTTGTTCACAGCACTTATGTTTTCGATGGGTGTAGTCGAAAAAAAGGAAATCTGACCTTTATCAGTAAAATAGATATTTTGACAGTAAGCTAGGTTACTTAAGCCAATCATAAATGAAAGAAATAATGTTTTCATAAATTATTTTTGTAGATGATATGTAATAAATTAGTAAATTTTTAGAAAATATTTTCTATTTGAGACCAATTCAAAATGAATAAGTCAAATTAAGCTAAATTAAGTAATGCAAAGGTTCAATTGAGCGATTTATTTATTTTAAACCATAGTCTGAAGCAATAACATTTACACGAATTTCAACTTCTTCATTTAAACGATATGCCATAATTTGAGGTATTTTGATATTGTAATCTGACAACCTAATTTTGAAAATTGCATGAATAGCTATAAGGTTTCCTTTAGCTCTTTTCTTGGTGTAAGAAGATTCTTTAAAATAAGAAAACGTAACGGGTATCATGATGGTACGCTTTACATCTTTTATGGTTAGGTCACCAGTTACATGGCATTTTATTTTTTGACCTTCTACAAGCTCAGATGAAGTGTGGTTTGAAATTCCTAATACCCTAAATGTTGCAATTGGAAATTTGGCAATGTCTAAATAATCTTTTCCTTTCATATCTTTATCCCTTGCTTCAGAAATTGAACTTAAAGATTTGAGGTCTATTTTTATTATTCCACCTTCAAATTCTGTTAAATTGTTGGGATTGAGCTTCAAATTGATTCCAATCAAATTAGAGGAACATAGAACATCTTCTATTAAACCATTTAATTCGAAACTTACCTCATTTAATGGATCATCATATTCGGATTTGAAAACAGACATTTGTGCGTTTGCATTTACACATAATGCAATGCTTATAAAAATAAATAATTTTTTGAATCTAATTGATTTCATTTTTTTGTTTTTAATTTAAGTTGTTGGTAGTCAAGTAATTTTGCCAATTTGTTAAATTTTCGCCTTTCATTACACGAACAAATTTATTTTGTCCGCCAAATTTACCATTGCTTTTCATCCAATCTAAAAACACTTTAGGATGCAAAACTTTTACGAAAACATCTTTAAGGGCAGCAGTACGCTCTACTTGATAATCATCATTTAGCTCCATGAGCTTAGAGTCGATAAAATCTTTTAATTCAATTTCATCAATTTTTGCTGTACTTCCTATATACCATTGGTGAGCAAATAAGTTTTGGTAAGGCACTCCTGCAACTGTAAATTCCTGAATGTCAATATTGAAATGTTCAGAAGCAGATTGTATGGCTTTGTTCATATTGTCGATAGAAAGATGCTCTCCACACATACTTAAAAAGTGTTTTGTACGCCCAGTAATGATAATTTCGTGCTCTTCTTTATCAAGTATTTTAACCACATCTCCTATTAAATACCTCCATGCTCCTGCACAAGTGGAAAGCAGTAAAGCATATTCTTTGCCTTCTTCAACTTCATTAATCATATAAGTTTCAGGGTGAGGAAGTAATTGACCTTCTACATCAAAATTCTTATCATTAAATGGAATAAATTCAAAGAATATGCCACTATTGAGCATCATTTTCATTCCTTTGCTTTCGGGTTTAGCTTGAAAAGCAATAAAACCTTCACTTGCCAAATAGGTTTCCAAATAAATCAATGGTTTGCCCAATAGTTTTTCAAATGATTTTTTATATGGTTCAAAAGAAACTCCTCCATGGCAATATACTGAAAGATTCGGCCATATTTCATGAATATGTTGAACTTTGTAATGCTTTATAATTTTTTCTATTAAAATCTGTATCCATGCAGGCACTCCAACAATGTAGCCAATATCCCAATTTGATGCAGCCTCTGTTATTTCATTGAGTTTATCTTCCCAATTTTTATTTTTCGATATTTTTTTTCCTGGTTTATAAAATCTATCAAACCAAAATGGAAGTTTTGCTGCATTTATGCCTGTTAAATCTCCAGAATAATAATTACCATGAAAATTTAAAGATGTACTTCCGCCCAAAAGCAACATTCCTTTTTCGAATAAAGCACTTGGCAAATGATCGTAATGTGATAAAATAAATAATTGGCTAAAGCTAGTTTTTAAAATCGCTCGCCTCATGGCTTTTGTAATAGGGATGTATTTGGAGGCGGATTCTGATGTACCCGAACTCACTGCAAAATATTTTACAACACCTGGCCAAGTAACATTTTCTTTGTTATCTAATGTTTTTATCCAAAACTCATTATAGATAGAATTGTAATCATAAATGGGTACGTTCTTTTTATAAATATCATAAAAAAGCATGGATTTTTTCTTACGATTAAAAATGCTTAGCTCATTAAGAACTTGAGCAAAATTATATTTTAAACCAATTTCTGTATTTTTGGCTTTATTCAATAATTTTCTTAATTCTTTATATTGTTGCCTGAATGGGCTGGACTTGATATTATCTATCTTGTGCCCAACTTTTATGCTTCTTTTCAGTAAACTGCCTAATAATGCCATTCTTGTTTTTGTAAAACAGTATCAAATATCATATAATAAATTTGAATTTCATACTTATTGTTTATTTTCCATGAAGTAATTGAATTAAACGAAAGTAAAGTATTTGAGTTTTTGAATGAAAATACAAAAGACTGTTAAGTATTGATAATTATTTTTGACATTATCAATATCAAAAATCTATTTTATATAACTTTGGCATCTTAGAATTTATAATTCTTGTAAAAATCTGCATTTTGATTTTCTGCTATGATGTCTCCAATTTTGATTGTGTCTGTGATTGCCATTTACTTTGGCATTCTTTTTTTTATCGCCTATCTCACTTCTCGAAAAGCCGATACGGATTCTTTTTTTTCTGGCAACCGTGAATCCGCTTGGTATCTGGTGGCTTTTGGAATGATTGGTACTTCGCTTTCTGGTGTTACTTTCATTTCTGTGCCAGGAGCAGTAGGCAAAATGTCATTTTCCTATTTCCAAATCGTTATAGGTTATTTGATTGGGTATTTTATAATTCAATATTTGTTAATGCCGATTTATTACAAACTCGAATTGGTTTCAATCTATACTTATCTCGAAAAAAGACTTGGCAAATACTCATATAAAATCGGAGCCTTTTTCTTTCTGCTTTCTCGTACGATTGGCTCTTCTTTGCGCTTATATTTGGCAGCTTCGGTCTTACAAATCTTTCTTTTTGATCGTTTTCAAGTTCCATTTGCTGTTACAGTAGGTATAACATTGTTGCTCATTTGGTCTTACACTTTTAAAGGTGGTGTAAAAACTATCGTATGGACAGATTCGTTCCAAACGATTTTCTTGATTTCTTCCGTTTGCATTTGTGTGGGCATTATTACCCAAAAAATGAATTTAGGTTTTACTGAAATGATTTCAACAGTATGGCAAAGCCCTAAAAGTCAAATTTTCTTCTTGAATGTAAATGATGACAAGTTTTTCTTAAAACAAATCGTAGCAGGTATTTTTTTAGCAGTTTGCATGACAGGTTTAGACCAAGATTTAATGCAAAAAAATCTTACCTGCAAAAGCCTTCCCGAAGCTAGAAAAAATATGCTTTGGTTTTCACTCATCTACACATTTGTTAATTTTATTTTTCTTTGGTTGGGTGCGCTTTTGTATTTGTATTCAGAATCAAAAGGCTTGGCATTGCCAGCCAAATCTGATGATTTATTCCCAATGTTGGCATTAAATGAATTCGGTATTCTTGCTGGAATATTCTTTTTATTAGGTATCATTGCCTCTTCTTATGCCAGTTCCGATTCGGCACTTACTGCACTTACGACATCTTTTTGCATAGATTTTCTTGATGTTCAAAACAAAAAAGAAGAAGAGCGCAAGAGGCTAAAAACCTATACTCATGTAGGCTTTTCTTTGCTATTTTTTGTTATCATACTTATTTTTAGGGAATTTTCAGATCAATCTTTGATTGGAACCGTGCTAAAAATGGCTTCCTACACGTATGGTCCGTTATTGGGTTTATTTGCTTTCGGTATTTTTACAAGCAGACAAGTGAAAGATAAATTAGTGCCATTAATCTGTATTATTTCGCCTTTTTTGTGCTGGACTTTAGTCAATACGACACCTTTTTGGCTGGGTGGATATAAATTTGGCTTTGAGATTCTTATTTTTAATGGTGCACTTACATTTGCAGGATTGCTTATCATTTCAAAGAAAAAAGTATAAAGCTACACTTATCCACAAATTGTGAATAAGTCTGTGGATTTTGTAGGTAAAAATATTTTTTAATAGCCATTCGATTATGCAAAAATAAAGCTTGATATTTGTTTTATGGAAACCAATACAAATATTCCCAAAAGAGCTTATAAACCACAAGTTTTAAAAAACTCAATATCAGAGGCTATTTTAAAAATGGGTGGCAAATTGCCACCGCAAGCGCTAGATGTAGAAGAAGCTGTACTTGGGGCACTTTTAGTAGACAAAGAAGCTCTAATTAGTGTAGTAGATATTCTTAAAAAGGAATGTTTTTATCCTGAGAAAAACCAAAAAATTTACAATGCCATTCTTATACTTTTCAATAATTCTGAACCTGTAGATTTGGTTACTGTGGTTAATCAGCTTCGTGTAAACGGAGATTTAGAATTTATAGGAGGTTCATTCTATTTGGTAACCCTTACCTCTAAAGTCGTAAATTCTACGAATATAGAATACCATTGTCGCTTATTGGTACAGATGGCTGTAAAAAGAGAGCTTATTTCTTTAGCAACAGAACTTGAAAAACAAGCATATGATTACGGTACAGATGTATTTGAACTTTTAGATAGCTCTAGTCAAAAAATATTTGACATTTCAGAAAGTAATTTTAAAAAATCGGTAAGCGATGTAAGTGGTTTGTTAAAAGTAGCACTTGAAGAACTAGAAGAAAGAAGTAAACTTAAAGATGGACTTACGGGTGTTCCTACTGGTTTTTCTGATTTAGATAGGGTTACTTCAGGTTGGCAAAAAAGTGATTTGATTATCATGGCAGCACGACCTGGTATGGGAAAAACAGCTTTTGTACTTTCAGCTTTGAGAAATGCTGCTGTTACATTTAAAAACCCAGTTGTAATTTTTTCCCTTGAAATGTCTGCAGGACAAATGGTAAATCGTTTGATTTCTTCTGAAACCGAAATAGAATCTGAAACTATAAAAAAAGGAAATCTTAGCCAAATTCAATGGTCGCATTTGCACTCAAAAATTAGAGATTTGAATGCTGCACCCATTTTCATAGACGACACTCCTGGACTTTCTATTTTAGAATTGCGTGCCAAAAGTAGAAGATTGGTGAAACAGCACGATATAAAACTTATCATAATTGATTATTTGCAATTGATGACTACCGATGCCAGCAAATCTGGCCCAGGAAATCGTGAGCAGGAAATTTCTTCTATTTCAAGGTCATTAAAAAACCTTGCCAAAGAACTTAATATCCCCGTAATTGCTCTTTCACAATTGAGTAGAGCGGTAGAAACACGAGGAGGAGACAAACGACCATTATTATCAGATTTGAGAGAATCTGGCGCAATAGAACAAGATGCTGATATCGTGAGTTTTATCTATAGACCTGAGTATTATAAAATGGACACCTACCCAACAGATGGGTACCCAGCCAAAGATACTGCTGAAATTATTATTGCAAAGCACAGAAATGGCTCTTTGGGAGAAGTTAGACTTAAATTTATAGGTAAATTCACCAAATTTGCTGACCTAGATGCCACACCAAGTGGTGATTTTGGCAGTTTTGCCAATATCTCAAATTCTAAATATTTTGAAGACGACCCACTTTCTTTGCCTCCACAAGTAAAAACTTTTGGCAGTAAAATGAATGATACACCCGAACTTCCTGATACTTTTGATGATTTTGCCCCATTCTAAAATTAATTTTTAAATTTTAGATAATCATATCTCTGAAATGGAAAAAGCCAAGCGACTTACCCTTCACAATTGGGCAGATGAAGACAAACCTCGTGAAAAACTGATTCTCAAAGGCAAGTCTGCTTTAAGCGATGCTGAGCTCATTTCTATACTTTTTGGCACAGGCACAAAAGAGAAAACAGTAGTAGAATTGGCAAAGGAACTTTTGTTTTTGGCAAAAAATGATTTAAGCGTTTTGGCATCTATGTCTATAAATGAACTTACAAAAGTAAAAGGAATTGGTGAAGCCAAGGCAATTTCGCTCATTAGTGCATTGGAATTGGGAAGAAGACGGAAAGAGGTATTATTTGAAAAAAAACCTATTATCAATTCATCTTCAAAGGTTTATGAGGTAATGAATAGCCATTTATACGATTTGCCTTACGAAGAACTTTGGTTAATTTGCCTTTCAAACCAAAAATCATTAATCCAAAAAAGCTGCATTAGCAAGGGAGGATTAAACGCCACCATCGCAGATGTAAGAATAATATTCAAAAATGCTTTAGAATGTAATTCTAGCGCCATTATTTTGGTTCACAACCATCCCTCCGGAACGTTAAATCCTAGTAATGAAGACAAGAATTTAACCGAAAAAGTAAAAAATGCTGGTAAAGTGATGCAAATCAATTTAGACGACCATTTAATTTTTACCAATTCGGGTTATTACAGCTTTGCAGATGAAGGGATTTTATGATTTATTAAAATCCATTTTTAGATAGTGTTTTGAAATGTAAGCGCTCTATAATAAAAATTCTTAAAACTAATTTCATATTTTAAGAACATAGAGTTAAAATTACTTAATTTTCATTAAAATAATTAACCATTGAAAAAACTTTCTTTTACTATCTAATAAATTTTTCTAATAATTTGAGCTTTGTAAATTTAAAAATGCAAATGTGCTACCAAAAGCTTTGGCAATTCTATTTGTCATTGTTACAAAATTAGTTCGGTTTTATAGTCCACTTGTGGTTCTTCAACTAACAAAAAGTCAAGCTGTTTTTTGTCGTTAAAACCACCAATTTTTTGTCTGTAAGCTGTTGCTGTTTTAGGGTTTTCAATTTCTACTTTTCTGTTTTTGCTGATGTTTAGAAATTCTACTTCTTGGTCAATTCCTAAAAATCGTCTGTTAGCCAAGTTGGCTGCAATTCCTGTCGTGCTGCTTCCTGCGAATGGGTCAAGTATCCAAGAATTTGGCTTTGTCGAAGCCAAAATTAAACGTGTTAAAACAGAAAGTGGTTTTTGTGTTGGATGCTTTCCACAAGATTTTTCCCACGGTGCGATTACTGGCAATTTCCAAACGTCTTTCATTTGTTTGTCGTCATTCAACTGCTTCATTAAATCATAGTTGAAATAATGCGGAACTTTTTCACTTTTCCTTGCCCAAATAATTTGCTCTGTCGAGTAGGTGAAATAACGACAAGAAAAATTAGGCGGTGGATTTGATTTTTCCCAAGTAATTACATTTAGAATTTTGAACCCCAACTCATTTAGAATTTGTCCAACAGAAAATATGTTGTGCATTGTGCCACTAATCCAAATTGTAGCATCGTCTTTCATCTTGTCTTTTGCTAATGTTAGCCACTTACGATTGAAGTCGTTTATGTATTCAAATCCTTCCGATTTGTCCCACTTGCCTTTGTTTACGCTAACAATTTTACCGCTTTGAATTGATAAACCATTGTTGGATAAAAAATAAGGAGGGTCTGCAAAAACCATATCAAACTTATGCTGAAACTGTGTCAAGAGTTGCATTGTATCTCCGTGGAGAAGATAAAAATCTTTGTCGTCTGATTTGAAAAAAGAAGATAGCATTAAAACTCAATTATCCCTTCTCCCTTTATCTTTTCGATAAACAGGTGAAGTGTTGTTAAGTTGTATAAACTCGAAATAATGTTGAAAGCTTCTTCAAGTTTGTTTTTGGCAAAATGCCAACCTTGCCCGTCCGTAATCCAAACAAACTCGTAATCGGTGTATTGATTTATTTTAGGAGCAACATCAGAATATGACCTTGCTGTTTCATTTAGTTTTGAACCTTTACTGTTGTAAAAATTGGTTTCAATTAAATACGTTTTCATTTTGGTCTTAATCACAAAATCAAACCTTTTCACATCTGCACCTAAGCTGATTATTTCAGGGTAAACGGTGTTGTTTACTTCTTTTTTGTAAAATACTTTTGAA
Organism: Cytophagales bacterium; assembly: GCA_013298205.1. Lineage (GTDB taxonomy): Bacteria > Bacteroidota > Bacteroidia > Cytophagales > UBA9547 > JAAFJZ01. The sequence continues at coordinate 1,029 of JAAFJZ010000025.1, read as the reverse complement.
GTGTCAAAAATTAGCGAAACCGCTTTAGACATATTGTCGCCTCCTCTATTTTTTCTTGCGTTTGTATCTAAACCAACCTCGATGCCAAAAACATAATCTACAAGATTTGTAACATTCTTATTTCTGAAAACATCGCCTAATCCAGTATTTTCAATAAATTCAAAAATTGTTGCTGCCGAATTAAAATAGCTTTCAACTAAAACGAGGTCTCCCTTATTGTTAAATGTTTTCGCCTTTTTGTTTTTTCTTACTGCAATTAAAATATCTAAAACCTCAAATACTTTTGGGTTCTCTTCATACAATTCTTCAACTGCTTTTGCTAAGTTTTCCTTTCCAATCAAGTAGTTTAGCTGATTTAGCTTGATTGATATTTTGTTGATGTTGCTTACTATTTTTCCAAAATCTGTGAAATAATCCAGCGTTGCATTTGTCTCAGAAAGTTGAGATAAAAAGATTTTAAATTGCTCTGACATACTCTGGGCTATTTGTGTTATTTGTAATTAAAAGTTCTTTTAAACTTCCTCTTTTTTCTGGGTTAGCATTTATGCTTCGTCTTGCATCAACTCTAATTATGTTGTAGTCTGAATACAAGTCGTCAAAGAAATTATCGTTTTGGTCTTTGCCTTTTACATCGGAATTACTCAACATCCAAGTATGATTTAAAATGTCAAGCTTTTTGCAGAAATCTCTTAATCTGATTTGGTCTTGGTCGTCAAACTCGTCCTTTGAATATGATGTAAAACTGGATGTTTCGCTTAACGGTTTGTATGGTGGGTCAAAATAGAAAAGTGAGTTTGGGTTTGCATAACCTAAAGTTTCTTCGTAGTCGCCACAAAGTATTTCAACTTTTTGAAGTGCTTTGCTTACTGATAAAATATTGTCCTTGTCGCAAATTGTCGGCTTTTTGTAACCGCCCATTGGAACGTTGTAAAGGTTGTTTTTATTAACTCGATAAAGTCCGTTGAAGCAAGTCCGATTGATGAAAATAAACAAAGCGGCTTGTCCGCTTTGTTCTTCTTTTCTTGTATT
>JAAFJZ010000249.1 GCA_013298205.1 Cytophagales bacterium | reverse complement strand
TCTTTTAATTTTTGGGTTTCCACAAGAAAACTCAAACCAGAAATCGTAGTTTCTGCACGAGCGATTTGCCCTATGCTAGCAATTTTGTAATTGGGAAATAATAAGTTTAAACTTTTTTCTATTTCCAAGCTTACTCTTTCAGCTACCGAAAAAAGCCATTTATCTTGCTGGGTTTCTGCAAAAAGCAATTCTTGTAAAATCGCACTTTGCGTTTTTTCTCCAAAGCCTTTTAAGCTTGCCAATACACCTTCTTCGCAAGCCAGTTTTAAGCTTTTGATGTTTTCTATCTTATGTTCCCTCCAAAGTGATTTTACTTTGCTCGGACCCAAACCTTTTACGGAAAGCAAATCTATTATGCCTTTGGGCGTTTTGTCAAGCAAAATATCTAATTCCGCAAGCGTATGTGTGGCTATAATTTCGTCTAGTTTGGCAAGAATTCCTTTGCCTACGCCTTCTATTTTGTTTCTTTGTTCAGAAGACATCTCCGCAATATCATCGCTTATTTTTTCAAGATTGAAAACAGCCGAGTAAAACGACTTGATTTTAAATTCATTTTCATCATGAATCTCCATCAATTTGGCGGTAAACTTCAAGATTCTTGTTATATCATCATTTTCCATATTGAAGTATTCTTTTATAAATGAGTTTAATCTACAAATGAAATAAACTAAATAAAACAGATATTAAAAAATTTGATTTGATTTTATAAAACAATAAAAAAACAAAATTTGAACTTACTAGGCAAAATATTGTAAATTCATATAAAAACCAACAACAATGAGTATCATTTATTACAAAAACAAAGTCGAAAAAATGCTATTCAATTATTAGTTTAAACCTCTACCAAAAATCGGATGGTGATCTGATTTTATTTCCTGGATCTAATCTATAACCCAATACTATTTCGTGTGAGCCATAGTTAAAGCTATTTCCTAATTTTCCATATATATAATCAAAACTATACCCAAATTCAAAAGTGCCAAATCGGCAACCAATCATACTTACAACCGATTCTGCTGTTCTAAATGAAGCGCCAAGCCAAAATAAATCTTTGTATTTAAGCTTGGCATTCAGATCTACGGAAGGGAGAGCTGGCCAAACAAATTTTCCTAAAATTGAGGGTACAAATGAAAAGTCTGGTCCCATAGGTAAGTTTAAGCCACCTGTAATAAAGTAATGGCTATTCAAACGATTGGTTTGTGTAGTTTGAAAAACCATATTGTTAAACTCTAATTTATTTTGTAAAATTTGCATCATAGATGCACCTATGAAATATTTATCAGAATATAACCAAATACCTATACTTGCATCTGGCATCATTTGGCTCATGGTAGGCAAAACAGCACCAACTTGGTTGTCTGTAAATTTAAGCTTTTCGCCTTCTATAGTAAATTGTTGTACGCCTGCAAAAGCCCCAAACGAAATTCTTAGTTTTCGGGTCAAAGGCATATTATACGAGTAAGAAAGATAAGCTGAAGTGCGGCTCGTTGGTCCTGTTTGATCCACAACCGCCATACCTCCTACACCATGAAAGCGATCTTTATCTCTGCGGCTTCTGCCTTTGTTAGGCCCGAGATGTTGCCCGAGATGCCCATTTGCAGACAAGTAAAAAAGCCTAGGTGCATCATTTCCACCTAGTCCGAACCATTGTTGCCTAGCTCCAACTTTGATATCAAAATCTTCACTTGTACCTCCAACCGCAGGGTTTAAGAGATATTGATTCATCATATATTGACTGTATTGAGGTCTTTGTTGAGCAAGAGCTTTTACACTTAAAAGCGCAATTACAAGTGTTTTAAATATTGTTTTCATTTAATATATCAAACTAAACTGTATGAATTTATTTAATTAAAGTAACGGAACCTGTTTTAATTTTACTGCCATCTTTCAAATCTATGGTATAGTAATAGGTCGCAGTTGGCAATTCTTCTCCATTAAACCTTCCGTCCCAAGGTTTGCTAGTTCCATTTCCTTCGTAGATCATCTGCCCCCAAGTATTAAATACCCTAACTTCAGCATTAGGATAAAGTTGAATTCCTTTAATAATCCAGTCTGGTTTGCCAGTTATAGCAGTTGAAACCGCATTAGGAATAAAGAAATCACCAGAACAACCTTTCAAATATTTCACTCCTATTATTTTTGCGCCACAACTATTGCTTACTTCAACAACTATTGAATCTAACGCTTTAGGAATAGTAAAGTATTTGATGTTAAGTTTTTCTTTAGTTAATGAACCTATGAAAGAACTTTCTACTGGTATTTTCCAGTTGTATTTAACTTGGTTTTCATTAGGAAATGCTTCAAAAACTACATCATCTTCTTTACACACTTCGCTAGGACCTGAAATCGGACTATTGAATTTGAAATCTGCATTATTGTATAATACAAAATTTGGTAGGTCGCCAACATTTACAGCACCACAACCTGGTAAACTGGCTGTTATAATGAATTTATTTTTACCATAAACTAATTCGCTAGCAGGTATTGCAATGCCTAAAGTAGAATTATTACCTAAATATGTTGCTCTATAGCCCGTTGTAGAGTGGCTTATCAAATATGAAACACCAGATTGGCTATTGGCAATTGTAAATTTAGCTTCAGTATTAGGACATAAATTAAACCCTAAAGAAGTAACTGCCAGTAAAGAATTCGGTTGTGACACTTCATTTGCAAATAAAGTATCTCTTGAAGAGCAGCCTAGAGAAGTAGATTTAGTTACAAAATACATTCCACTTGATACAGTTTTAGGAGAAAGCACTGGAACGATTAAATTTCCATTTTGCATAGAATAAGCAAACGTACCTGTAACAGAAGCTAAATCTTTAACGATAAATTTAGTTAAATCAAATGTAGCTGGCTGGCACAAAGTCATAGGCCCATCAACTAAAATATTAGGTGTAGGGTTAATTTGTACAGTAAAAGGAATAATATCTGTACAATTAGCTATTGTTGTTTCCTTTTTTACATAATAAGTACCACCTGTAAGCGAGCTTGTGAGGGTAAGAGAAACTGTGGCAGAAGCATTCGTCCAATAAGATAAAGTACCAATTGTGTTGTTCAAATCGCTCAAGCCTAGATTTTGTACATTAAATCTACTAGGTTGGCAAACATTTGAAACCCCAACAGTCAAACTCGGTTTGGCATAAAAAATTACATTTACGTTCTGGATGTTTGAGCAATTATCTAAAGTTGTTTTCTTTATGTAATATATTCTTGTTACACCAGAAACACTAGTAGGATTTGGTAATAAAATCGTTGCAGCTGGGTCAGACCAATAAGTCAATGCTCCCGTTGTATTTTGGGCATCCACAATAGCTAGGGTGGTTAAATTAACTGTGGCAGGTGCGCACAAAGGAGCAGGACTCGTAACAGAAATATTAGGTGTGGGATAAATAACCACATTTACAGGTTTTACATCTGAGCATAAATTTGAAGTTTTCATGATATAATAAGTACCATCACTTACCGCTCCACTATTAGGCACTTGAACAGAGGTCGTTGAGTTTGTCCAATAGGTAAACGAAGTACCTGTTGTGGCATTCAAATCTGTAACACTGAGGTTTGATAAATTATAAGTATTAGGACCACAAAATGGAGTAGGATTAGTAACAGACAAACTTGGTGAAAGATTAACAGTTGCTACAACACGCTTAATTTCGGTGCATGAGTTTGAGTTGGTTTTCTTAATATAATATGTGCCAGAATTTACTGATTTTGAACCTGTTAGGGTAATTGTAGCAGCAGGATCTCGCCAGTAACTCAATGTACCTGGAGTAGGAGTTAAATCACTTACGATAGTGCTAGCTGTTAAATCTATCAAACTTGGTGAACAAACTGGAGCTGGATTGATAATTGTCATTAAAGGGTTTGAATTAACAGAAAGAACAGGTCGATTTGTTAAGGGAACAGGTATGCAACCTGCTTTATAACCAAATACTGTCAAAGTATAAATTCCTGATAACGTGCCAGTAGTTTGTATTGATAAATTGGCTAAACCACCATTTCCCGACTCAAAGTTTGAAACCGTATGGGTTCCTAATTTGGCATAATAAGTAATTCCAATTTGAGATGTAGCTCCTAATTGTATACCAGCAACTGTAGTTCCTTCACAAATATTGGCATTAGAAACAGACAAATTTGATAAAATGGTAGTTACACTCATAGCTGTACCCGAAAAAGTAGCTGTTGGGCTATTCAAACATAAACCATTTGCTGTAACAATTACTGAAACCAAATCATTGTTCAATAATGAAGTGGTGATAAATGTAGCTGAACTTGAAGCTTGCGTTATTCCATTTACTTTCCAATTAAAAACAGATGGAGAACCTGCCAAGGTAGTGGTAGCAACAAAACTCACACTTTCACCCAAACAAATCGAATTGCTACTTTGGGTAAAAGATACACTAGGAGTAGAAATACCTTGAACTGTCATGGTCAATCCTGTAGAGGTTGCACTTGTAGGATTGGCACACAAGCCTGTAGAGGTGATAATTACACTTACTACATCTGAATTGGCTAAACTACTTGAGCTAAATAGATTAGAATTTGTGCCGACCAAACTCGTATTCACTTTCCATTGGTAGCTTGGTGTGCCTAAGTTTGAGCCATTTGCCGTAAACGAAACTGGAGAACCAGCGCAAATTGTTGTATTACTACTTGTAGCGGTAATGGTAGGAACTAATATTGGATTTACCGTAATTGATACG
>JAAFJZ010000248.1 GCA_013298205.1 Cytophagales bacterium | reverse complement strand
TTTTCGTTTTTTACTAACAAGATGTTGAAATATATAAAATTCTTGTTTTTTCTTTTTTATATTTTTTCAACAAAATATTTAATTTTACCGTAATTAACACCAGTTAAATTAAATCTTAAAATATCATGGAAGTAGATGTAAAAAATAGGAAAGGTGGTGAATTTTTAATTAAAAGTACAGATTATCAAGATGTATTTACGCCTGAGCAATATGATGATGAACAAAAAATGATGGCATCTATGTGCAAAGATTTTTTAGATTCTGATATTCTTCCTCATCTTGATGCCATTGATAGACAAGAAGAGGGTTTGATGGAAAAATTACTCAATAAAGCAGGTGAATTGGGATTACTTTCTGCTTCCTTACCTGAAAAATATGAAGGATTTGGTAAAGACTTTACTACTTCATTATTAATAACAGAAATGATGGGGGCTGGTCATTCTTTTGCAGTTGCTCTTGCAGCACACACAGGAATAGGAATGTTACCCATATTGTATTTTGGTAACGATGCTCAAAAAGATAAATACCTACCCAAACTGGGTTCTGGCGTTTTAAAAGCTAGTTATTGCCTTACCGAACCAGGTTCTGGTTCTGATGCATTGGCTGCAAAAACGAAAGCTGTACTTACCCCAGATGGGTTAAGTTATGTTTTGAATGGACAAAAAATGTGGATTACCAATGCTGGTTTTGCTGATGTTTTTATTGTTTTTGCTAAAATTGACGGAGAACATTTTACGGGCTTTATAGTGGAAAAAGGAACTGCTGGAATGTCTCTTGGTAATGAGGAGCACAAAATGGGAATTAAAGGGTCTTCTACCAGACAAGTTTTTTTTAGCGATTGCAAAATCCCAAAAGAAAATGTTTTGGGCGAAATTGGTAAAGGACATTTAATTGCTTTCAATATTCTAAACATTGGCAGAATAAAATTGGCTGCTGCAGCATTGGGAGCTAGCAAACAAACCTCTACAATAGCGATTAAATATGCTAAAGAAAGAATTCAATTTAAAATGCCAATTGCCAACTTTGGTGCCATTCAACATAAACTTGCAGAACAAGCCATAAGAATATATGCAGTCGAGTCTGCTTTATATCGTGCAGGGGCAGATATTCACCAAAAAGAAGAACAACTAAGAGGAATGGGTAAAACAAATGAAGAAGCACTTTTAGGTGCAGCTTCAGATTATGCTATAGAGTGTGCTATTCTAAAAGTAGCTGGTTCTGAAGTTTTAGATTATGTAGCAGATGAAGGCGTTCAAATTTTAGGAGGTTATGGTTATTCAGCCGATTACCCTATGGATAGAGCTTATAGAGATTCTCGAATTAACCGTATTTTTGAAGGGACAAACGAAATTAATAGAATGTTGATTTTAGATATGTTTCTAAAAAGGGCATTAAAAGGAGAGTTAGATTTGATGTCGCCTGCTATGGCTATTCAAAAAGAATTAATGTCTGTTCCGGAAAGCAAAGATTTGGGAATTGGAATTTTTGCTCAAGAAAAAGAAGTTTTGGTACAGCTTAAAAAATCTATTCTTATGACTGCAGGTTTTGCTGCTCAGAAATTTATGCTCACTCTTTCACATGAACAAGAAATATTAATGAATTTATCTGATATGATCATTGATGTTTATGTAGCTGAAAGCACTTTATTGAGAACCGAAAAATTAATTTCTTTAAAAGGTGAAAAAGAAGGTAATATTCAAGTTGAAATTTCTAAAGTTTACCTTAATGATGCAATTGACAGAATATATTTGGCTGGAAAAAATGCAATTACTTCTATGACAGAAGGAGACGAACAAAAAATGCTGCTTTTAGGTTTAAAAAGATTTACCAAATCGACCTCTATTAATACTAAAGAATCCAGAAGAAAAATTGCTAAAAAACTGATTGAGGCTGATAAATATATATTTTAACTTCAAATCTAAACCAAAACCATCACGCTAAGCTTTTATAAAAAAGTCTGGGGTGGTGGTATCTGTTTAGTAAAATTAATTCTTATTAAATTTCAAGCATTCCACGAAAACCTCTTGATGCATAATAGGATTCAGCTCCATTATGGTATACAAATATTTTTCCATAACGAAAATCACAAAAAATAGCTCCCCCAAGTTTTCTTATTTCGGCTGGAGTTTTTATCCAACTAGATGTTTTGGTGTCGAATTTTCCAAAATTTTGTAAAAGCCTGTATTGCTCTTCTGTTAGTAGTTTTATGCCCATTGCGTTTGCCGAATCAATCACATTTCCTTGAGGCTTGTTTTCTTTTCTTGAATCTAATGCTTCTTGGTCATAGCAAAGACTTCTTCTGATTTTGGGACTTTCTGGTGCACAATCACAAAAAAAATAATTGTTTTCTGATTCAATTTTAATAATATCAGGTTCTCCTTCCGTAATTTCCATCTCATTCAATGACCATAATTTTTCTGGATTTCCTTCAATTTTTATTTGAATTTCATTCCAAATAAGGTTTTTATGGCGATTTATGTTGTTTTCAAATCGCTCTTTTAAGGTCTTAATTAGTTCTTCTTCCTCCTTTTTGGTTAGTACTTTTTTCATAACATCTTTAAAATTAAACTTATTTTTTACAAAACTTTTCTTTTAAGATTTATTAGAATTAAAAATGATATAATTAAAGCATTAGTAAATAAACACAATAAAGTTCTATTCTAAACAAATATTTACTCAACAGGAGGGCGATTTGCCATCAAAGTTTCTTTTTTCAAAGGCTTGTCGCTCATAATAAATTCCAAAGTACCTCCTTTGCTTATATCACTATGCCTGATATAGGTATTCAGATAAGGTTTTCCATTCAAAATTGTGCTTGCTACATAGATCTTTTTTGCATTATTATTTTTGGCAATAATGGTGAATGTTTTGCCTTCACCTACTTGTATAATAGCTTTTTTTACCACAGGGCTACCCAATACGTAAACTCCATTTGCGGGATTGAATGGGTAAAAACCTAATGCTGATAATGCATACCATGCCGACATCTGTCCACAATCTTCATTGCCACACAAACCATCATTTTTATTGGTGTATAAAGTTTCCATAATTTGCCTTACCATTTTTTGGGTTTTCCAAGGCTGACCTAAGAAATTGTACATATAGGCAGTATGATGGCTAGGCTCATTGCCGTGTGCATATTGCCCTATCAAGCCAGAAACGTCTGCCGCATTATCTTTTTCTACATAATTATTGGAAAATGTAGAATCTAATTTGCTCACACAAGAAGTAGAATTAGGAAAAAGTTTAATTAATTGATAGGGGTCATGTTGCACTGCCCATATATATTGCCAAGAATTTCCTTCAGTATAAGGGCCACCATGTTTGGCAGTATATTCATTAAATTTCTGCCAACTTCCATCTGTATTTTTAGGCCAAAAAAGTCTTTTTTCAGGATTGTAATGGTTTTTATAATTTTGAGAACGCTTAATAAAGTAGTTGTAATCCTCCATTTTATTGAGTTTCTTAGCAATTTGTGCCGCACACCAGTCGTTAAATGAAAATTCAAGTGTTTTAGAAACCGAAGATTCTCCTGTGAAATCTGCCCTCATATAAGCGTATTTATCATATTCCCAAGCGTTCCAATGTGAGTTTTGGTGTTCTTCTGTAAGAGTTTTTTTGATTGCAGCATAAGCTTTTTCAATATCAATGTTCTGAAATCCTTTCAAAATCGCATCTGTAAGCACTGGAACTGCATGGTTGGCTATCATGCAATGATTTTCGGTACCCCATAAAGTCCAAATCGGCAAATAACCATTGTAATCATTGTGTTGCAAAAGGGTATTCATCATATCAGGCACGAGCTCAGGCACAAGAATGGTATATAAAGGGTGCGCTGCACGGTAGGTATCCCAAAGCGACATGGTAGAATAAAAATTTCCCGTTTTGCTTTTATGCACTTGATAGTCTGGGCCAAAAAAACTGCTATCAGAATCTGCCATTTGGTTGGGTTGCAGAAGTGTATGGTATAAACTGGTATAGAAAATTTCTTTTGTTTTAGGTTCAGCCTCTATGTTTATTCTTGAAAGGTATTGGTTCCAAGAAGCTTTTGCAGAATTGAGTACTTGAGAAAAATCTTTTCCTTTTACCTCATCCATATTTTTCCTCGCATTTGCCACACTTATAGCCGAAATCGCTACTTTTAATATGATTTTTTCATATGCTTTTGTGTCAAATTGTAATACAGCATTTATATTACTTTTTCTTATTTTTTTAATTCCTGTTTTGGCTAGCCCATTCAGCACATCCCAATCTTTGGTATTTATGAACAAATTTTTGCTTGGCTTTGAACTTGTGATTACAAAATAAATTCTTCTTTCAGGTGCCCAAGCTCCTGAAACATATCTATAGCCTGAAAAAGTTGAATCATTTTCTTTGACAAACTCAGATTCTACCACATTGCCCCAATCTCCATACAATTTATGTTTGAGATTAATATGAATAAATGCTTCATCACTTTGTGGAAAAGTATATTCATGCACACCTACTTTTTGGCTAGAGGTAAGCCTCGCATTTATTTTAGATGCAGGTAAAAATACTTCATAGTAACCAGGAGAGGATTTTTCTTGCGAATGCAGAAAATTAGTTTTGCCAGGATAGGCGAGATGATCTGCTTTTACACCAATGTAAGGCATAATGAGAATATCGCCCAAATCCCCTACACCTGTACCACTTAAATGTGTGTGGCTAAACCCAAGAATACTATCTGAATATTCATAATGATA
>JAAFJZ010000247.1 GCA_013298205.1 Cytophagales bacterium | reverse complement strand
TACCTTATCAGAAAGGTGTGTAATTGTATTTAATGGTGAGGTTTATAATTTTGAGGAAATAAAGAATAAATTCCAAATACAAACTTTCAGCACCAGCGACACGGGAGTAATTGTAGAATTGTACGAGAAAATAGGTTTGGATTTCGTTCAACATCTAAATGGAATGTTTGCCATAGCTATTTATGACAAATTTTTGCGAAAACTCATTCTTTGTAGAGATAGGTTGGGGGTGAAACCACTTTTTTATAGCTTTGACAGATCTAAACAAAGGCTTTTGTTCGGATCTGAAATAAAAAGCTTATTGCCCATTTGTAATAAACAAGAAATCAACCAAGAGGCTTTACAGCTTTTTTTGCATAATGCCTATATCCCTGCTCCACACACTATTTATGATGGTATTAAAAAATTTCCTTCTGGCAATATTGGAATATTTGATTTAAACACTTGCGATTTTTCAATAAAGCCTTATTGGAATATTAAGGATAAAATTTTACAAACTCCAAATAACTCAGAAACTGAAGCCCTTGAAGAGCTTGATAAATTATTAGAAAGTTCTATCAAATATAGATTGATATCAGATGTAGAATGTGGCGTCTTTTTAAGCGGAGGCATAGACTCCAGCTTAGTTACTGCATATTCTTCTGAAAATTTTAATGGAAAAATCAAATCTTTTACCATTGGATTTCACTCTAAAAAAAATGAAGCGAACTACGCTAAAAAAATAGCGAATTATTTAAAAACTGACCATTACGAGCATTATATATCTACTCAAGATATTCTTGATTTGGTACCCGACCTAATGGCAACATACGATGAACCTTATGGAGATTTCTCTGCTATTCCTTCTATGTTGGTTTCTCAATTTGCTAGGCAAAAAGTAAAAGTAGCACTTTCGGGCGATGGAGGTGATGAACTATTCCATGGATATGGTTTTTATAATTGGGCTGATAGATTAGAAAATCCGATATTTAAAGCTCGAAAAGTTATTTCAAAAATTGCATCACAAATTCCATCTCGATTAGGGAATAGAATTGCAAGCTTGTATGATTTTAATCCAAAAGAAACTCTACAAAAACATATATTTTCTGCAGACCAAAATCTTTTTTCAATTTCAGAAATTGAAAAAATAAGCAAAAAAGAATGGTACAGTGGTGCAAATCAAATTGATAATAAATTTTTTAAAAGAAAACTTTCTTTAAAAGAACTTTTAGCATTAGATAACATAGAAAATTATCTACAAGAAGATATTTTAACCAAAATGGATAGGGCTTCAATGAAATTCGGGTTAGAAGTTCGAGAACCTTTACTAGATTATAGAATCGTAGAGTTTGCTGTAAATTTAAATTCAAGGTTAAAAACGAAACAAGATTCGAGTAAATATTTACTAAAAGAACTACTTTATAAAAAAATACCTTCATCGTTTTTTGATCGACCCAAATGGGGTTTTGGAATGCCTCAAGACCAATTATTTAAAAATGAATTGCGACCTTTGCTTCATCAATATTTAGAATCTGAATCTAGCCCTTTATTTGATTTGTTTGATAAAAAAGAAATTAATAAACTTTTAAATCGTTTTTTGAATTCTGAGAATTATCTTTACTCAAGAATTTGGTTACTCGTTGTAATTGGTTTATGGATAGATCACTCAAAAAAAGCTAAAAATGGATATTAAAATTTTTTTCGATTCTGTGGATATATCATTGACCGAAAATATTAAAGACACAAATTCTTTTTTCAATAATATTTATGTGTACCAGAAACGCTTGCCAGATTGGAAGAAAGCCGATATTGCAATCATTGGCTTGGTAGAAGATCGAGGTAGCGAGGCTGGCAAAAATTTGGCTCAAGCTGCCAATAAAGTTAGAGGGCAATTGTATAATTTAAAAAAAGGAACTGGGCATTATAAAATAGTTGATTTAGGCAATCTCAGAGTAGGCATAAACCTAGAAGAAAGCTATTTAAGACTGAAAGAAATTTGTGAGATATTGCTTTCTCATGAGGTTTTACCACTTTTTATTGGAGGTAGCCACGATATGGATTTGGGTCAATTTATGGGTTATCAAAAATTTGAAAAACTTATTAATGTAGTAAGTGTCGATTACCATTTTGATATGGATCATGAACCTTCACGTGCGCAAGAATACCACCATAATCATAGAATGATTGTGCATGAACCCAATTTTTTATTTAATTTTGCCCATTTGGCATCTCAAGAGTTTCATAATGACAATGATATTTCAGAAATTTTTGCCAAATTACATTTTGAAAAATATAGGTTAGGACTACTTAGAAATGACATTAGCAGTGTAGAACCTGTGGTTCGTAACGCTGATATGTTAAGTTTTGATATGTCTGCCTTAAAGAATCACGAATCAAATGGTCAAAACAGACCATTTGGACTTAGTGGAGAAGAAGCTTGTCAAATCTGTTGGTATGCTGGCTTTAGCCATAAACTTTCTAGTATAGGATTTTATGGTTACGACCCATATTATGATCTTCAAAATTTGTATTGTCAAACACTTGCTACAATGGTTTGGTATGTTATAGAGGGATTTTATAACCGCAAAAACGACTCAGACTTTTTAGGTAAAGATTTCGCTAAATTTTTTGTTTCATTTAGTCACGAACCGCATGAAATCACTTTTTATAAGAGCTTAAAAACAGAAAAATGGTGGATAGAGGTTCCGTATCCACAACAAAAAGAAAAATTTGCCAAAGTTTCCATTGTGCCTTGTAGCTATTCTGATTATGAATTGGCTTTAAAAGGTGAACTGCCTACAAGGTGGATAAATACACATGCAAAACTTTTTTAAATGAATACAATACAATATAAGTTTAACCCCTCCTATTTAGAGGATTCTGAACCCCTAAAAACTAAACTTTCGGGCTTAAAAAGCCAAGAAATGATTATTAATTTAGGGCCTCAACATCCTTCTACGCATGGAGTTTTGAGGTTAGAAGTTGTTACAGATGGAGAAATAGTAAAAGATGTAATTCCTCATTTGGGGTACTTGCATCGCTGTTTTGAAAAACATGCAGAAACATTGCCTTTCAATCAAATCATTCCCTATGTAGATCGTATGGATTATGTAGCAGCAATGAATTCAGAACACGCATTTGCTATGGGTGTAGAAAAAATGTTAGGGATTAGTGAGCAAATTCCTAAACGAGTAGAATATATTCGTGTTTTGGTAGCCGAACTTAACCGTTTGGCATCACATTTTGTAGCTATCGGTTCATATGGGGTTGATATAGGTGCGTTTACACCTTTTTTATGGATGATGCGTGATAGAGAGCATATTCAAAGACTTCTAGAATGGGTTTGCGGAGCAAGGATGCTTTATAACTACATCTGGATTGGAGGGCTTTTTTATGACTTACCCTTGGGATTTGAAGAGCAATGCGAACAGTTTTCAACTTACCTTAAGCCAAAACTTAAAGAATCCGAAAATTTGTTAATTAACAACAAGATATTCATCAATCGAACTGCTAATGTTGGCGTTTTACCTTTAGACTTGGCAATAAATTATGGAGTAACTGGACCAATGATTAGAGCGTCTGGGCTTAAGTATGATATTCGTAAAACTGATGCCTATTCTGTTTATCCTGAGATAGACTTTTCGATACCCATCGGCAAAGGTGAAATGGGGAAAACTGGCGATTGCTGGGATAGAACTTATGTTAGAATGCAAGAATGTTTTGAGTCTATAAAAATTATAGACAAATGCATCGAAATGCTAAAAAAAGAACACAAAAGAAATAAAGACTTTGATCCTCAAGCACTTGTGCCAAAAAAGATTCGTCCTCAAGCTATGGATTTTTATATTAGAGCCGAAAATCCCAAAGGCGAATTAGGATTCTTTTTTCGCACAGATGGCAAAAGCGATATTCCAGTTAGATGCAAAGCTCGCTCATGTTGCTTTTCAAACTTATCGGTTCTAAGTACTATATCTAAAGATATTTATATTGCAGATTTAATAGCCATCATAGGATCTTTTGATTTTGTAATGGGTGAAGTCGATAGGTGATTTTGGCTAAAATATATTTAAAATAAGCAATCTAATAAAGTTCTAAAAATCAATAGTAATCGCCATTGGTAAACATATTATAAATAGGTTCTTGTTGGGCATAAAAAATCTTTTTTTCTGTGTCCACCCATGATTTCCCCCAGTCGTTTACTTCATCTTTAGACCACAATTCGGGATAAAAGATTACTTTTTGAAATCTTGGAGGCAAATATTTTTTCCAATTTGTACCGCCAGTTGAGTTTTCTACCACATCATTTTGAATCAAATTGGTTACTGCAGAGCGGTAATGCGCTAACCTCCAATTGATATTCATATTGATGTCTATCTCACGAAGTCCTTCAGCTATATTGGAAGCTAAATTGCCTTCAGCATAATTTTTAATAAATACCTGCCAAAGGTTTCTTTCCTTCAGTTTTTTGGTTTTTCGCAGAAGTTTGGCATCATATTTTTCTTCAAAATGCCTCAATGTAATAGACTTCTGCCCTGAGGCGTCTATTGCCCCTTTGCGCCAATAAATATGCTCAAAACATTCATCAAAACTGATGTCTTGGGTTACATTATTGCGCATATTTTTGTCTAATAAATTGGGTAAATCAGTAGAGAAAAGCTCTATGAGCCTAAATTGATAAGACTGGAAGCCACTAGCTGGATAAAGTGCGAAGCGAAATTGTTGAAATTCTTGGGGATTCATTCCCTT
>JAAFJZ010000246.1:1107-4726 GCA_013298205.1 Cytophagales bacterium | reverse complement strand
GTATTCATAATATTTAAAATAATCTACAATTACATTGGCATTCAAATTTTTGTTAGACCATGTACCCCAACCCTTTACCGTGCTATCTACTGCCCAAAAATTAATGTGTACAGATGATGGATGAGCTAATTTCTTAATGTGATCACCATGCTGACGTTGGTATTCTACACCATCTATAAACCAAGCCACATATTCTGGAGTCCATTCAAAAGTATAAGTATGAAAATCTTCTGAAACATCAAAGGGAACTCTCAAATCGTTTGAGTAGTAGGTTGGTCCTTGCAAAATGGTAGTCATTTTTACGGTATCTGGGCTCTTTCCCAAAAATTCAAAATCTATTTCATTCCAAGCTTTAGCTCCATTTCCTTCGAGTGGAATCGATACATCATGAAAAGTAAATAAAGAAGCGACCATTCCACTTCCTTTAGCAGGTTTTATTCGAGCTTCAAATTTGCCATACAAATACTGTTCTCGTGAAGCAACGGCTGCTCCCCAATATTTTCTGTTCAAATCTAATCTGTATTGAGAAACTAAAAGTGTATCATTTAGCTTGTAGTCTTTCCATTTTGATTTGGACCCAATTGTATTTTTAACTTGAGCAAAAGACACTAGGCTACAAGAAATTGAGATAAATAAGAATATAGAGCGTAAGTTCATGAAGAGATAAATAATTAGTTTTCTAAATTGGTGATTTTAAAGCTATAAGCGTACTTTAGTTTGGTTTTGTAATTGGGAATAATAGGAAAATTAATCATAATTTTTTCAGCTTTTTCATCATATTTCCAATCTATTTTCCCTTCATATCCCAAAAGTGAAACTTGCGTTTTGGCATTTGCTTTTACAGCCACGATTTCTATTGGTTTTTCTGATGGTTTGATGCTTATGGCATAAAGTGTGTTTCCTTTTTTGGTAAAATAGGTACTTCTTCTATAAATTTTTTTGTACATTTCATCTATATATTCTGCAATGTTTTGGGCATTTTCATTTACTTTAAGTTCAGGTTCTAAAGTTTGCTTATCAAGTTTAGACCAGCCCTCTGTATCATAAATAGCTTCACCATTTATGGCAAGCCACTCGCCTATTTGCAAAAGTCGCTCTTCCATGATTACGGGAATAGTTCCATCGGCTGCTGGCCCTATGTTTAATAGCAAATTTCCTCCCTTGCTTACACAGCTCACCAATAAATGGATTAATTTTTCTGCACTTCTATAATCTTTGGCTCTTTCCATGCGGTTATAGCCAAAAGAACTACCTATTCCTTGGATTTCTTCCCAAGGTTTATCTAAAGATGTTTTTGCATTGGGATTGTACTCGTGAGAAAAAAAATCACCATGTTTGCCCGAGGTATTCAACCAACGGTCATTTACGACTACTTCATTTTTATTGGGTGCGTTATTGTAAAGCCAAGCCATAAACTCTTTGGTATAAGGTCCAACTATTTCTTCTTTTTCCCATTCTCCATCCGACCATATAATAGAAGGTTGGTAATTGGTAACAAGCTCTTTCAATTGTGGCACAAGATGTTTAGGATAAAAATCTTTGTAAGGAATATTATAGCGATTGGAAGTTTTGTGATTAAGCCAAGTTTTATTGGGTGTGGATGTTTCCCATTCTAATAGTGAAAAATATAATCCCATTTTCAAACCTATATTTCTAACTGCCTTTGTCAAATCTCCTACTAAATCTCTTTGTGGACCAATGTCTGATGCATTCCAATTTTTAGAATATGGACTGGTAGCTGGCCATAAGCAAAAGCCATCGTGGTGTTTTGAAGTTAAAACTACATATTTCGCACCCGACTTTTGAAATAGTTCTGCCCACTTAGTGGGTTCAAAAAGTTCGGCTTTAAACATTTTACCAAAATTTCTATATTCAAAATCTTCTCCAAACATTTTATCATGAAAATTTTCACCAGACCTATTCATTACCGCATGTGCATACCATTCTGCATAATTCGTTTCTCTGTATGCAGGCACAGAATAAGGGCCCCAGTGAATGAAAATGCCAAATTTAGCATTCTTAAACCATTCGGGTACAGGTCTTTGGTCTATGGATTCCCAAGTGGGTAAATAGGTTTGGGCAAATAAAAATTTACTAGAAAACAAAAAAATCAAAAGCCAAAATCTAGTTTTCATTAAATACATTATTGGATACGTTATATTTTTAAACAGTCGCAAATCTAAACTATTTTTAATTTAATCATGGAGAATAAATTGTTTTTTCACTGATAACAGGAATTTGTTTTTCTATTTAAGAAAAAAAAAGATTTTAACTGCCCTAACTTTTTTCTTTTGCAATTTCAATATATGCCCTCAAAATCTCAGCTACTCCCCAAGCTTGAGCAATACAACCTTTAGGGTAATGCGGGTCTGTGGCATCATAAATTTCTGAAATCGTTCCTATTCCGGCTTCACTGAGTAAATTGTCTAATAATTTTTCAATTTTAACTGGCGTATAAGTGGCATTTTTACCCCTTACAATATTTTCAGCAATGATATAAGGCCCTAACAACCAAGACCATACCGTACCTTGATGATAAGCACCATCTCTTTCTAAAACGCCCCCTTGGTAACGAGGTTTGAATTCGGTATGATAAGGTGAAAGACTTCTTAAACCTACATTTGTAAGCAAATGGTTTTCAATACAATCCAGAACTTGATGTGCCATTTCGCCCTCAATTAATGGAAAAGGAAGCGTGATTGCGAATATTTGATTAGGTCTAATGCAAATATCTTTATAGTCAAAATAAATATAATCATATAAATATTTTCCCTCTTCATAATAAAACTCGGATACAAAAGATTTTTTTGTATGTTCTGCTTGTGTTGAATAAAATTTCTCCCTGTCATTCTTTTTGAAAATAGCTGAGAATTTTTGCATGATACACAATGCATTATACCACAACGCATTGATTTCAACCGCTTTACCTTCCCTAGGTGTTACTACCCAATCTCCACATTTGGCATCCATCCACGTAAGTTGCACACCAGGTTCGCCTGCGTATAAAAGTCCGTCATCATCAAGTTTTATACCATGCAAAGTTCCTTTTATATGCCAATGAATAATATCTTCTAAAACTGGATACAGCACACTTTCTATAAAAATATAATCTTGTGAAGCTTCAGCATATTGAAAAGCTGCAATAAAAAACCATAAAGAAGCATCAACAGTATTGTATTCAGCCCCTTCTCCATCATCAGAAAAACGATTGGGGAGCAAACCTTGAAATGTAGCTTCTGAAAAAACGTGTAAAATTTGTTTGGCATCGTCCAAACGTCCAGTAGATATACACAAACCAGGCAAGGAAATCATGGTATCTCTACCCCAATCGCTAAACCAATGGTAGCCCGCAATGACACTTTTGTATTTTTTGCCCCTTTTTACTACAAATTGGTCTGCCGCCAAGCTCAACCTTTCTGTAATTTTGTCTCTATATAATAAGGTCTTAAACAATTGCTCTCTTCTGTGTTTCTCGGCTTTAATTTCATCCAAACCCATTCCTATTTCAGGCTTTTTAGTTGATAAAACTACTACTTTAGGTATTCCTAGTTCCAAAACCGTATTAAACTGACCGTAGTTAAAGAGGTCTTCCAAATAATCTTGTCCACGCAGACTTTCT
>JAAFJZ010000246.1:0-1097 GCA_013298205.1 Cytophagales bacterium | reverse complement strand
AAAACTTTGCATCCAATTGGGTTTAAAATAAAAGGAAGAGTCTGGTACTTGAATAAAAGCCTCTGGCAAATGCTCATAAGGTTTGAAATTTAAAATATCCTGCCCAAATCCACATTCTATTTTATAATTTGGATTTTTATGCGCATTATCATGTATATCTCTAAAAGCTGTAATGGGCTTCAAGAAAAATGGAACGCGCTCTGCACCTTCCAAAAGCTCATATTTTACCAAAGTCGTTTCTTCATCGTGCAAACAAATAATGGTCTTTCTAATTTTTACACCTTCAAAATTATATTCAAAAACAGGAAAAAGTTCTTGTTTGAAAGAAGTTAAATATAAAAATCCTGCTGGGGAAACCGTATTAGGAAATTGATTGGTAGAAAAATGAAACGTTTTGCCTTTATGTGTAATATTCTCATCTAATTTAGACACCAAAACTACTCTTTGTACAGGCGGGCTCAATGCCACAACCAACAAACCATGGTATTTTCTAGTTAAAACTCCTGATAAAGAGCAACTTGCATACCCACCTAATCCGTTTGTTTCAAGCCATTCTCGGCTACACATTTCGTTGTAATCATGTAAAATCGGTGCTTCTATCAGAATAGGTTTCATAAAGGAATAGTTTCTTGAATGATGAAAAGGATTTACTCCAAAACTATGAAAAAAATGGAAATTGTCATGATAAGTGAGGAATTAAGTTGAAAAAATAAGTAAGAAAATTACTTTTGAATTAAAATCAATCAATTACAACATTTTTCAAATCTTCTTCAGTATTCGCATTCAAAAACTGAAACTCATATTTAGATCTGATTTGTAAAGCAGAATTATTTTTTGAGAGTAGAAATTGAAACCCTTTATGGCTAGTGGATTTATTTGTAATGTCATTCAACAAATTAGCGGTATAAATACCTGGAAATGGTTCTAAAAACAAGCTTGAATTTGAAAAACAAAAAGTATCAAAACAGGCATTTTTTAAATAAAATAAATGCAATTCCTCTAAAAGTTCGTGCTTAATATTGGGCATATCGCATGATAAAACCAAAATATCTGATGTATTGTATATGGAATGAGTTGTAAAAATACCGTTTAACGGA
>JAAFJZ010000245.1:3982-4729 GCA_013298205.1 Cytophagales bacterium | reverse complement strand
ACTTATTCATTTCATTTGGTGAAATAATCACTGCTGGTCTTGTTTTCTTCATTTCGCTTCCTATTGTTGGGTCAAGATTGACCAATACAATTTCATATTGACTTAGCTCCACTCTTCTAAATTTTCATCTTCAAAAATATCTGAGATTAGTAATTTATCATCTCCATTTTCGTGCATTTTTTGAAACGATTTTTCCCAATCTTTTCTTGGCACCTGCCTAGATCTTAAAACCATATAATCTTTCTCAAGAATCAGTTCCAAAGTATCTGTTATATTATACTTTTCTAAAACAGTCTTTGTTAATCGGATGCCTTTTGAGTTGCCAATTGGGATTACTGAAATTTCCATATTCTTAATTTTGTGAGTACAAAGTAATTACTTTTATTTCAATTTTCCAAATAAATTAAATATTAAAATTTATCTTTTAATCCAAAGACTCCAAAATCACATCGCAAGCCCAATTGATTTCTTCATGGCTTACGGTAAGTGGAGGAGCAATTCGCATAGAATCATCACAAAATAAAAACCAATCAGTTAGCAAACCTTTTTCTAAACAAACGTCTATTGTTTTTTTTAGATATTTAAAATTTCCTAATTCTAAAGCCATCATAAGGCCTTTTGAGCGCAACTCTCCAAGTTTGGGATGTTTTAATTTTTGATGAAAAAGAGCTTCTTTTTCTTTAATTTGAATTTCTAAATCCATTTCTTTTATGATTTTTAAAGTTGCTAAAGAAGCTGCGCAAGACA
>JAAFJZ010000245.1:0-3972 GCA_013298205.1 Cytophagales bacterium | reverse complement strand
TATTTTTAAAAACAGACATTATTTCTTGGCTACTAGCAAAAGCACCTAAAGGCATTCCGCCTCCCATTCCTTTAGCCATTGTAATGATATCTGGTCGAAAACCAAAGTATTCAAACGCCCAAAACTTTCCAGTTCGCCCAAAACCTGATTGAATTTCATCTGCAATTATCAAAACGTTTTTTTTTCTACAGATTAATTCTAATTCTTGATAATATTCGGGCTTAGCATACCGAACTCCAGCTTCCCCTTGAATTGGCTCAATAATTACAGCAGCCGTTTTGCTTGAAATTAAGCTTAAATCTTCTGTTTTGCCAAAGCGAATATGTTTTACACCTGGCATAAGTGGGCGAAATTTATTCTTGAAATTTTCATTTCCACTTACAGACAGCGCACCGATAGATGAGCCATGGTATGAATCAAAACAAGATATAAATTCATTTCTACCATTATAACGTTTCGCTAGTTTAATAGCTCCCTCAATGGCTTCGCTCCCTGAATTTACAAAAAATACGTTGTTTATTTCTTTGGGTAAAGTTTCACAAATGGCTTGAGCCAAATCTACTTGAATTCCTTGCACTATTTCACCATAAACTAATAAATGTAGATGTGAATTTAATTGATTAATAATGGCTTCATTTATTTTAGGGTGGTTATGCCCAAGATTGCTTACGGCTATACCAGAAATTAAATCCATGTATTTTTTACCATCTGCATCATACAAAAAAACACCTTCCGCTCTTTGAATATCAAGCATGAGCGGAAAGTCTGATGTTTGAGCTAAGTTCTTAAGAAAAAGTTCACGCCTCGTTATTCCTTTCATATTGTAGTAATGAGACTTTAAAACGATTTTATTTTAGAAAACCTGCGAAGCGATTCGTCTTACAGTTTCTGATTTACCCATAGAATAATAGTGCAAACAAGGTACATTGTTCTTTTTTAGTTCTTTAGATTGCATAACACACCATTCGATTCCTACTTCTTTAACGGCATCGTTGTCTTTGCATTTTTCTATTTCCTTGCTCAATTCTTCAGGTATGTCAATATGAAAAATACTTGGTAAAATAGTAAGTTGTTTTTTGGTGGTTAAAGGTTTTAGTCCTGGTATAATGGGCATATTAATACCCATAGCTTTCACATTTTTTACATATTCAAAGTACTTTTGGTTATCAAAAAACATTTGAGTAACGACATAATCGGCTCCTAAATCTGCTTTCATTTTTAAATACCTTAAATCTGTATTTCCATTAGGAGATTCAAAATGTTTTTCGGGATAACCCGCTACACCAATGCAAAATGCTGAAGATGAGGCGTTTTTTGATTCATGGTAGATGTATTTTCCATTATTAAGATTGGTTACTTGCTCTAATAAGTCTGTCGCAAAAGCATGACCTTCAGGATGCGGAACAAAATTCCCTTCTGATTTAATAGCATCGCCTCTTAAAACCAAAACATTATCAATACCTAAAAATTGTAAATCTATTAGTGCGTTTTCGGTTTCTTCTTTTGAAAATCCTCCACAAATTAAATGAGGTACAGCATCTACTTTGTATCTATTCATGATGGCAGCACATATCCCAACAGTGCCTGGGCGTTTGCGGGTAGCTACTTTTTTGAGTAAACCATTGGTTTGTTCACGGTATACAAACTCTTCTCTGTGATAAGTTACATCAATAAATGGTGGTTTGAACTCCATTAAAGGGTCTATGGCTTGATAAATCGAATCTATACTTTCGCCCTTAAGCGGAGGCAATATTTCTATTGAAAAAAGCGTGTCTTTTGCTTGACTGATTATCTGGGTTAATTTTGCCATTCGTTTTTTTATTTATTAAATGCCAAAATTAACAGGTTTAGGTTTAATAATTGATAGGCTTTTTATTTATTTATAAAAGATTACAAGAAAAATGGATTTAATTTTAATGATAAATTAAACCCATTTTTCAAACGCAACCATTAGTATTTCTATTTTTTGGGGCTCAAAACAATGTAAGGAACTATAACTTCTTCCATTGATATTCCTCCATGTTGGAAAGTGTTTTTATAGTAATTTACATAATGGTTATAGTTATTGGGGTACGCTAAAAACTGGTTTCCTTTTGCAAAAATATAAGTTGTAGATATGTTCTTTTTAGGTAAAAATAATCGTTCAGGTTTGCGGGTAAACATCACATCCTTTTCATTAAAAGTAAGATTTCGTCCTTGTTTGTACCGAAGGTTGGTATTGGTTTCTCTATCGCCAACTACTTTTACTGCTTTCTCTACTCTTACGGTTCCATGGTCTGTGGTGATAACAACTTTTACTTTCTTTTCGGCCAAAATTTGTAATAGTTCTTGTAATGCAGAATGCTCAAACCAAGATTTGGTAATAGAACGATAAGCAGATTCGTCTGCAGCAAGTTCACGTATCATTTGTATGTCTGTGCGTGCATGAGAAAGCATATCTACAAAATTAAAAACAATAGCGTTAATGTCGTTTTTGTATAAATTATGTAGCTGACCAAGCAAAAGTTTTCCAGCATCTGCATTCAATATTTTGTGATACGAATGTTTGGTATTGGGCTTTAGTTTTTGCAATTGAGCACCCAAAAGTTCACTTTCAAAATTGTTTTTGCTACCTTCTTCATCTTCATTTACCCAAAATTGAGGGTGATATTTGGCTATATCAGTGGGCATCATTCCAGCAAAAAGAGCATTTCTAGCATATGCTGTTGCGGTAGGCAAAATAGAATAATAATGAGAATCTTCATCTAAATGATAAAGATCTTCTACCCAATTTTGAACCACTTTCCATTGGTCTAAGCGGAAATTATCAATTACTATAAAAAATACGGGACAATCTTTTTCGAGAAGAGGCAATACTTTTTTTTGAACAATTCTATGTGAAAGAAGCGGCTTGTTAATATTGGGTTCGTTTAGCCAAGATTCATAGTTTTTTTCAATAAATTTAATAAAAGAATCATTTGCACTTTCTTTTTGTGATTCCAAAACATCAAGCATTGTTTTATCTTGACTTTTCGCCATTTCTAGCTCCCAAAATACAATTTTTTTGTATAAATCTGCCCATTCCTCATGGTTAAGAGAATCTGATACTGCCATATTGATGGCTTGAAAATCAGTTTGATAGCCTTTATTCGTGGTTTCAGAAACTAAACGTTTGTTGTCTAATATTTTTTTAACTGAAAGTAAAATTTGATTCGGATTAAGCGGCTTTATTAAGTAATCGGCTATTTTAGACCCGATGGCTTGTTCCATAATTTGTTCCTCTTCGCTTTTGGTAATCATCACTACAGGAAGATTGGGCTTCAAGGCTTTTATTTTGCTTAAAGTTTCCAATCCCGTCATTCCTGGCATGTTTTCATCTAAAAAAACCAAATCAAAAACACGTTTTTTGCATTCTTCTATCGCATCTATTCCACTTGGCACGGGTGTAACTTCATATCCTTTTTGATCTAAAAAAATTAAATAGGGTTTGAGTAAGTCAATCTCATCGTCTGCCCAAAGAATTTGTTGTTTTTGCATGTTTTTTGTTTATTTATTTAACGATTTACAAAAGGATATATTTCAAATTGCTACGAAAATGTAATATTATCAATAAAAATTGGTCTGAAATATAAATTTTGTTTTTCAATCATATCTTGAAAAAGTTTTAAATTCATAACTAATATCCCAAATTTTGTTTCACTTAGTAAAGCTAAAAGAAGGTTATCTCACAATAAAAATACAGCTTTCCCTTACTATTGGGCGCCATTTATTATGATTGGATATTGAGTTTTTGTAACGAAATTTTAAAACTATCTCAAAAAAAGAATTAAACTTATTTAATGGAAGTTTTAATTAATTTAATTTTTCCTATTTTAAATTATATTTTTTCAGCAATTAAATAAGAATTTTTACAAAAATAATAAATTATAAACTTTTTGAAGTTCATTTGGTTTAGTTTTGTAATTATATTTGTATGACAATTTTTATTATTTA